>CACZKM010000012.1 GCA_902781745.1 Oscillospiraceae bacterium | reverse complement strand
AGGCCAGACCATTACCCCTCCTATTCTACAGCTTAGGCAATGAGATGTCCCATGCCGATGGCTGGCTGCCATGAACAAGGGGCAAATATATAGTAACAGATGTGACTTGCAATCCCCTCCGTGCCGATATATAATACCTATATCTATAGCTTTCCCAAGGAGGGTATCGTGATGGGAATGACCAACAACAAGACCGTACTGGACTGGATCGACCAGCAGATCGCCCTGTGCAAGCCCGAGAAGGTTGTCTGGATCGACGGCAGTGAGGAACAACTGGAGGCCCTTCGCCAGGAGGCCTGCGCCACCGGCGAGATGTATAAGCTCAACCAGGAGAAGCTCCCCGGCTGCTATCTCCACCGCTCCGACCCCACCGACGTGGCCCGGGTGGAGAGCCGCACCTTCATCTGCTGCGAGAAGAAGGAGGACGCCGGCCCCACCAACAACTGGATGGACCCCAAAGAGATGTACGCCAAGCTCAACAAGCTCTATGACGGCTCCATGAAAGGCCTGACCATGTATGTCATCCCCTACTGCATGGGCGTGGTGGGCTCCCCCTTCGCCAAGTACGGCATCGAGCTGACCGACTCCATCTATGTGGTGCTGAACATGGCCATCATGACCCGGGTGGGCAAGGACGCCGCCGCCTATCTGGACGAGGGCTTCATCAAGGGCCTCCACGCCAAGCGGGACCTGAACCCCGACGACCGCTACATCGTCCAGTTCCCCCAGGACAACGCCATCTGCTCCGTGAACTCCGGCTACGGCGGCAACGTGCTCCAGGGCAAGAAGTGCTTCGCCCTGCGCATCGCCTCCAACCTGGGCCGCCAGGAGGGCTGGCTGGCCGAGCACATGCTCATCCTGGGCATCCAGAACCCCCAGGGCGAGGTGCGCTATGTCACCGGCGCCTTCCCCTCCGCCTGCGGCAAGACCAACCTGGCCATGCTGATCCCCCCCGAGGGCTATCAGAAGGACGGCTGGAAGTGCTGGTGCGTGGGCGACGACATCGCCTGGATGCGGGTGGGCCCCGACGGCCGCCTGTGGGCCGTGAACCCCGAAAACGGCTTCTTCGGCGTGGCCCCCGGCACCAATGAGAAGTCCAACCCCAACGCCCTGCACACCACCCAGAAGGGCACCATCTTCACCAACGTGGCCCTGAACCTGGACGACGACACCGTGTGGTGGGAGAAGCTGGACAAGAATCCCCCCCACAACGCCCTGGACTGGATGGGCAACCCCTGGAGCCCCGAGACCGCCGGGGGCAGGCCCGCCGCCCATCCCAACTCCCGGTTCACCGCCCCCGCCAAGAACTGCCCCTGCATCTCCCCCGAGTTTGAGAACCCCAACGGCGTGCCCATCTCCGCCATCATCTTCGGCGGCCGCCGGGCCAAGACCGCGCCCCTGGTCTACCAGTCCAGAGACTGGGCCCACGGCGTGTTCGTAGGCTCCATCATGGGCTCTGAGAAGACCGCCGCCGCCGAGGGCACCGTGGGGGAGACCCGCCGGGACCCCATGGCCATGATCCCCTTCTGCGGCTATCACATGGCCGACTACTGGCAGCACTGGCTGGATATGGAGAAGTCCATCTCCAATCCCCCCAAGATCTTCAACGTCAACTGGTTCCGCACCGACGACAAGGGCGAGTTCATCTGGCCCGGCTTCGGCGAGAATATGCGGGTGCTGGAGTGGATCCTCAAGCGCTGCTTCGATGAGACCGGCGCCCGGGAGACCGAGATCGGCTACCTGCCCAACGTGGACGACATCAACCTGGAGGGCGTGGACGTGAGCCGGGAGACCCTGGCGGACCTGCTGTCCGTGGACAAGGCCCTGTGGACCGAAGAGGTGGCCGGCATCCGGGACTTCTACCGGCAGTTCGGCGACAAGCTGCCCAAGGCCCTGGCCGACGAGCTGGACGCCCTGGAGGCCCGCCTGAAGGCCTAAAATCCCATGGCCTCCCGGAAGGAATACCTGGACTACATCTTAGGCCAGTTGGACGGCCTGGAGGGGATCGCCCACCGGGCTATGATGGGGGAGTACCTCCTCTATCACCGGGGCAAGGTCTTCGGCGGGATCTACGACGACCGCTTCCTGGTCAAGCCGACCCCTGCCGCCCGGGCCATGCTTCCCCAGGCCCCGGAGGAGCTGCCCTACAAGGGGGCCAAGGCCATGCTCCTGGTGGACAACGTGGAGGACCGGGATTTCCTGGCCCGCCTGGTCACCGCCATGGGCCCGGAATTGCCCGCGCCCAAAAAGAAAAAAGCAACCTGACCCAAGGACCGCGGCGGAACAAGCCGCGGTCCTTTTTTCGTGACATCCCTATGGGAGTATGGTATAATCATCCCAAAAACAGAAGGAAGGACCTCCCATGAACGTATTGCTCGTCAACGGCAGCCCCAACCGGCACGGCTGCACCTACACCGCTCTGTCCGAGGTGAAGAAGGCCATGGCGGACAGCGCCGTAGCCAGGCCGGACCGGGAGGAGCGGGTCTTCACAAACTTCATCCGGTAAAGAAAGGGTTGCCTTTTTAGGCTGCCCGGCGTATAATAGTACAAAGGTTCGATAAAATAAGGAGGGACGGCCATGCGCATCCTGGGCATCGACCCCGGCTACGCCATCGTGGGCTTCGGCATCCTAGACGCCCAGCGGGGCCGGGCCCGGCTGGTCCGCTGCGGGGCCATCACCACCCCGGCGGGGGTGGCCATGCCCCTGCGGCTCCTGCAGATCCAGGAGGACATGGAGACCCTGATCCGGGAGTTCTCCCCCGACGCCATGGCCATTGAGGAGCTCTTCTTCAACACCAATGTCACCACCGCCATCGGGGTGGCCCAGGCCCGGGGGGTCATCCTGGCCACCGCCGCCCGGCTGGGGGTCTCGATCTATGAATACACCCCCTCCCAGGTGAAGATCGCCGTGGTGGGCTACGGCAAGGCGGAGAAGCGCCAGGTCATGGAGATGACCAAGGGCATCCTGGGCCTGTCCGCCGTGCCCAAGCCCGACGACGCGGCGGACGCGGTGGCCATCGCCCTGTGCCACGCCCGCTCCCGGACCTCCCTGCTCTACGGCGCGGAACGATAACAAAGGAGACCTGCCTGTGTTTTACTATCTCAACGGTACCGTGGGCCATCTGGGGCCCAACCTGGCGGTGATCGACTGCGGCGGCGTGGGCTACGCCTGCCGGACCACCAGCTACACCCTCTCCGCTCTCGCCGTGGGCAAGCCCGCCAAGCTCTACACCCACTTAAACGTCCGGGAGGACGCCATGGAGCTCTACGGGTTCATCTCCGAGAACGAGCGGAACTGCTTCCAGCTCCTCATCGGGGTCTCCGGGGTGGGGCCCAAGGCCGCTTTGTCCATCCTCTCCGCCACCACGCCGGAGGGGCTCACCGCCTCCATCGTCACCGGCAACGAGAAGGCCCTCACCGTGGCCCCGGGCATCGGCAAGAAGATCGCCCAGCGGGTGATCTTGGAGCTGAAGGACAAGCTGGCGGGGGGGCAGCTCCCCACCCAGGAGGGCTACAGCGGCGCCGGCGTCACGGTGATCCCCCAGGACAAGGTCTCCGAGGCCTCCGCCGCCCTGGCGGTGCTGGGATACGGCCCGGCGGAGATCACCGCCGCCCTGAAGGGGCTGGACCTGGACAGCCTGACCCTGGAGGAGGTCATCCGCCAGGCCCTGCGGAAAATGGTAAAGTAACGGAAAGGGGGCTGCGCCCATGAGCATCGACTATTCCCAGGAGGAGGCCCAGGCCCCTCTCATCACCACATCCCTCACCCGGGAGGACGACGGGGAGGGCTCCCTCCGCCCCAGGACCCTCACGGAATACATCGGCCAGGAGAAGGCCAAGGAGAACCTGTCCATCTTCATCGACGCCGCCAAGCTGCGGAAGGAGCCCCTGGACCACGTCCTCCTCCACGGCCCCCCGGGGCTGGGGAAGACCACCCTCTCGGGGATCATCGCCAACGAGATGGGGGTGAACATTCGGGTCACCTCCGGGCCGGCCATTGAGAAGCCCGGGGACCTGGCCGCCCTGCTGACCAACCTCAACGAGAACGACATCCTCTTCGTGGATGAGATCCACCGCCTCAACCGGCAGGTGGAGGAGATCCTCTATCCCGCCATGGAGGACTACGCCATCGACATCATCATCGGCAAGGGCCCCTCGGCCAACTCCATTCGGCTGGACCTGCCCCGGTTCACCCTCATCGGGGCCACCACCCGGGCCGGCCAGCTCTCCGCCCCCCTCCGGGACCGGTTTGGCGTCATCCTCCGGCTGGAGCTCTACACCCCCCGGGAGCTGGGGCAGATCGTCACCCGCAGCGCGGGCATCCTCAACGTGCCCATCGAGGAGGAGGGGGCCGCCGAGATCGCCAAGCGGGCCCGGGGCACCCCCCGGATCGCCAACCGCCTGCTCCGCCGGGTCCGGGACTTTGCCCAGGTCCGGGCCGGGGGGGTCATCACCAAGGGGGTGGCCGACCAGGCCCTCACCGCCCTGGAGGTGGACCACCTGGGTCTGGACGAGGTGGACCGGCGGATGCTCCGCAGCATCATCCGGCACTACGGCGGCGGCCCCGTGGGTCTGGAGACCCTGGCGGCCACAGTGGGGGAGGAGGCTGTCACCCTGGAGGACGTCTACGAGCCCTACCTGATGCAGGTGGGCTTTCTCACCCGGACCCCCCGGGGCCGGTGCGTCACCCGGCTGGCCTATGAGCACCTGGGCCTGCCCGCTCCCGGCGGGAATGAGGACCCCATGCAGCTTCGCCTCTGAAACTGCAAGAGACCATGCAAATTAAGTAGGGAAAAGCGCACAAAAATGACGCGGATTATTTATGTATTCTGGCGGAGTTACGGTTTTCCCTTGACTTCTTCTGGAGAGCACTCTATAATATGAACAACAGTATGGTTGACAATATGAAACCTGTCGAAACCGAATACCACCGTACCACAGACGAGCAGCTTTGCGCCCGGGTCGCCGCCGGCGACCGGGGCGCAGAGGAAGCATTGGTCCTGCGGCACACCCGCCTGGTCCGAATGTGCGCCCGCCCTTTTTTTCTGGCGGGAGGCGACAGTGAGGATCTCATCCAGGAGGGGATGCTGGGCCTGCTGGCCGCGATCCGGGAGTTCCGGCCTGACCGGGGCGCCCGGTTTGCCACCTATGCCCAGGTGTGCATCCGCCGGCGGATCATCTCCGCCGTCCGGGCCGCCGCGGGGGGGAAGCACGCTCCCCTCAACGACTATGTTTCCCTGGAACCTTCCCTCCTCTTGGCAGACCTGGAGCCGTCCGCACCCAGCAACCCCGAAGACGTTGTGATCCATCAGGAGGCCTTGCGCGCATTGGAATCGGCCATCGCAAGCCGGCTGACCCCTCTGGAGGGGCAAGTTCTCTCGCGCTTCCTTGCCGGATCGTCCTATGCAGAGATCGCGGAAGCAGTAGGCCGGTCTCCCAAATCGGTGGATAACGCCGTCCAGCGCATCCGGCGCAAAGTGGCGCGGCACCTGTCCCAAGGCGACGCCAGCGAAAGCTGATCGCAAATATATGCCCCTGCACCAACCGCCGGGGTCACAATGTCAAAGAGAGGGTTAAATGACATGTACGAAGACAAGACGTTAGTATGTAAGGAATGCGGCAACGAGTTCGTATTCACCGCCGGTGAGCAGGAGTTCTATGCGGAGAGAGGCTTCCAGAACGAGCCCCAGCGCTGCAAGGCCTGCCGGGACGCCCGCAAGGCAGCCGCCCGCGGCCCCCGTGAGTATTTCACCGCTGTCTGCGCTTCCTGCGGCGGCGAGGCCAAGGTGCCCTTCGAGCCCAAGTCCGACCGCCCCGTGTACTGCAGCGAGTGCTTCGCCCGCATGAGAGAGCAGGCCTGAGACCAACGGGTCCCCACCGTAACAGAATGAAAACAGCGACGCCTGATGGCGTCGCTGTTTTTGCATATTCGTGTCTATGCTTCCTCGTCCGAGAGATGGGCCAGGTGGGCGTAATACCCGTCGGCGGTATACAGCGCCATCACCGGGTTGTGGATGAGCACCCGGTCCTTCACCACCAGGGTGGTGGCGGGGGCCTGGCTGTGCTTGTAGAACAGGCTGTCGTGGCCAACGCACAGGCCCATGACGAGGTTGAACTCCGTCCCGGCCTTGGCCAGCAGCTCCGCCTGGAGGATGGGATTGCAGGCTGTGGGCCCCGGCCCCTGGTGCTCCGGGGGAATGTCCAGGTCGCTCTTGTCCAGCTCCCCGGCCTTGCACCCCACGCCGTAGACCTCGAAGCCGTTGGCCCGGAGGAGCCTGGCCAGGGTCCGGCTCTCCCGGATGAGGGCCACGCAGGTGGCGATGCCGATCTTACGGTAGCCCATCCGTTTGGCAAAGACGATGGTCTCCTGGACCCGGGGCCACTTTCGATAGCCGTCGGACTCCACCGAGGCCGCCGTCTGGGCCAGCTTCAGGTCCTCCGGGTCCGCCCGGTACTGTTCCAGAGAGGCTTCGGTCTCGCCGCCGGCCAGGGCCTGACTGACGCAGAAGGCGGGGTAGGGGGCCGCGCTGCCGCTGTTGTCGCACCGGGTCACGGCGCAGTCCACGCAGGACCGGCAGAGGTCGGTTCCGTTGCTTTTCATGCCTTTGCCCGGTCCCGTTGGATGAGCTTCTTCACCGCCTCGACGCTCAGCCGGACGGAGAGCTCCACGTCCTCCGACTCCTTCTGGTCCAGACCGGCCTTCTCCCGCTCCTGGTTCCAGATGACGTGGAAGGCCGAGCCGCACCGGACCCCCAGGGCAGCCGCCACGGTGAAGAGGGCGGCGGACTCCATCTCGCTGGCCAGGACCCCCAGCCGCTTCCAGGCCTCCCACTTGGCCTCCAGCTCGTAGGAGACGGGCATCCGGCCGGGGGAGTGCTGGCCGTAAAAGCTGTCTTTGCACTGGACCACCCCGGCGTGCCAGGGATGGCCCATCTCCTTGGCGGCGTCCACCAGGGCGGTGAGGACCTCGTAGTGGGGGACCGCCGGGAACTCGATGGGGGCGTACTCCCGGGAGGTCCCCTCCATCCGCACCGCCCCGGTGGCGATGACCAGGTCGTTGCTCTGGACGGGGAGGGCGATCCCCCCGCAGGTCCCCGTCCGCACGAAGGTGTCCGCCCCGATGGCGGCCAGCTCCTCCATGGCGATGGCCGCCGAGGGCCCGCCGATGCCGGTGGAGCACACGGTGACCTTCTCCCCCAGGAGGGCGCCGGTCCAGACGTTGAACTCCCGGTTCCAGGCCACCTGGACGGGGTCGTCAAAGTAAGCGGCGATGGCTTTGCACCGGCCCGGGTCGCCGGGGAGGATGCAGTAGCGACCCACGTCCCCCTTGGCGCAGTGGATGTGGAACTGAATGGCCCGTTCTTCCTGTTTCATGTCGTCTCCTCCTTCTGCCGCGCGGCCTGGATGCGCTTAAAGTCCAGATAGCCCTCCAGGATCAGCGCGGCGGCCACGGAATCTATCTTGTCTTTTCTGTTTTTCGCCCGGACGCCGTGGTCCCCCAAAATGCGGTGGGCGTCCACGGTGGTCCGGCGCTCGTCCCAGAGGATCACCGGCAGGCCGGTGGCCGCCCGGAGCCGGTCGGCGAAGGCGGCGTACTTTTCCGCCCGGGGCCCCAGGGTCCCGTCCATGTTCCGGGGGTAGCCCATCACCAGCTCCTGGGCCCCTTCTGTTTGGGCCAGCCGGACCAGCTCCTCCAGGACCACGTTCTCCTTCCGGCTCTTGACCAGGAAGGTCTGGCCCGCCAGCAGGCCGGTGGGGTCCGAGAAGGCCACCCCAGTCCGGGCGTCGCCGTAGTCGATGGCCATGATCCGCATGGGTATCACATCCTTACTATTATATAATATGTAGTGTTTTGTCCTTACCGCCGTTTGATCTCCCGAAGGAAATACCGCCAGGCCTCCATGAGCCAGCGCCAGCATCCCGCCAGCCAGCGGTTGCCGAAGAGGATGCACAGCCCCCCCGCCAGCAGGAAGGCCAGCAGGATGTTCCCGAAGGTCCCGAAGTGGTACAGGGCCTCGGCGTGGGCGTCCACCCGGAGCTTGACGAAGCCGTGGAGCAGGTAGACAAAGAGGGTGTTCCGCCCCAGGACGGTGAGGCCCCGGACCTTTCGCTCGGTCATCCAGGCCAGCAGGAACCAGATCCACAGCAGGGCGATGAACAGAAGCAGGAGCCGGATGGCCGGGGTGGCCCCGGAGTGCTCGTAGCAGGAGGCCCCGAAGGTCCAGGGCCGCTGGAAGGTCAGCCGCACCCGCCAGAGATAGACCGCGGTGCACAGCACCGCCGCCAGGGAGAGGTACCGGCTCAGCCTGGTCTTGAGCACCGGGAGGACCTGCTCCCGCCGCCGGGTCATGGCAAAGCCCATGAGGAAGTAGGGGAGGAAGACCAGGACACGGGAGAGGGCCAGGTCGTAGCCGATCCAAGGGGCGTAGCCGCACAGGAGGCTGGCCGCCACGGCCACGGGAAAGAGGGCCCAGGTGACCTTCTCCGATTTTCGCAGCAGAGGAACCAGCAGCCGCCAGAGAAAGAGGGCCATCAGGTACCAGAGGATCCAGTAGGGCGAGAGGAACTGGATGGGCTGCCCGGTGTAGAGCAGGTAGACAAGCTGAAAGAGCAGATAGGGCAGCAGCACCCCGGTGACCGACCGGGGGATGGTGCTGGTCCGGGAGAACCACCCGCTGAGGAAGATGAAGGCGGGCATGTGGAAGCTGTAGATCACCAGGTAGAGGAAGCTGACCACCCCGCCGGTCTGGGGCTCCAGCAGATGGCCGAAGACCACCAGGAAGACCAGCAGCCCTTTGATATTGTAAAAGCCGAAGCTGCGGTGCCGTCGTTTCTTCAAGGCCTCGCCTCCTTTCCCATACGGCCCGGAGACAGGTCCGGGCCGCGGATCATCCCGGCTATTGTACCATGGAAGGGGGAGAAATGGCAAGGGGAGGGGGAAAAAGAGGGGGAAACCCGGGGAAAGGGGGCGGAGAAGGGGCCCTCTTGTCACAATCCCCCAAGGGGCAAGGGTTTTTCGCCGGAATTTTGTCGGAAATGCGCCGGGTCGTCTTTCCAAAAAAGAATTGACTTTATGTGCCGGCTGTAGTATGATAAACGGGCGCGTGAAAAGGGCGCGCAGTCTGCGATGATGCGGGAGATTGCTCCGAAAGGAGGTAACTTCCGCGGAGTATGTCCGTGGATCGGGCGGCTGGGAACTCTGCTGCATGGCGTATATCGCCGGGACAGAGAGGGGAAACCGGCTGGCAACGCCGGTTTTCTTCATGCACTCGGAGTGATACGCACGATAAAGTGTATCGGAAATTCCCACCGTACGAAGCGTGGCAAAGACACAGGGACAGCCCATTGGTCCCGCAATGCACTTCGTATGTTTTTTAGGAGGAAACAGCAACATGGCACAGAATGAAATGATTCGCATCCGTCTGAAGGCTTATGACCATCAGCTCATCGACCAGAGCGCGGAAAAGATCGTGGAGACCGCCAAGCGCACCGGCGCCACCGTCTCCGGCCCTATCCCTCTGCCCACCAAGAAGGAGATCGTCACCATCCTTCGCGCCGTCCATAAGTACAAGGACAGCCGGGAGCAGTTCGAGCGCCGCACCCACAAGCGCCTGATCGACATCAACAATCCCAGCCCCAAGACCGTGGAAGCGCTGATGAGCCTGGATCTCCCCGCCGGCGTGGAGATCGAGATCAAGCTGTAAGGAAGCGGATCGACCCAACCCAGTGAACCCGCTGCCTGTCACCCAATCGTTTCGACAGGCGGGTCATGTTGGCAAACCAAGGGCAGTCCAATGGTCAAGTTTGTCAACCAATAACCTTAATATAAGGAGGAAACCAATATGGAAAAGGCCATCATCGGCAGAAAGATCGGCATGTCCCAGATCTTTGACGAAGCCGGTAAGGTCATCCCGGTCACGGTCATCGAGGCAGGTCCCTGCGTCGTGGTCCAGAAGAAGACCGAGGAGAAGGACGGCTACAACGCCGTGCAGCTGGGCTTCCAGGACGTGGCTGAGAAGAAGCTCACCAAGCCTGAGCAGGGCCACCTGAAGAAGGCGGAAGTCCCCATGAAGAAAGTGCTCAAGGAGTTCAAGCTCAACAACGCCGCTGAGCTGAACGTGGGCGACGAGATCAAGGCCGACACCTTTGCCAAGGGCGATCACATCGACGTGACCGGCATCAGCAAGGGCAAGGGCTATCAGGGCGTTGTCAAGCGCTGGAACGCCGCCCGGCTGAAGGAATCCCACGGTACCGGCCCTGTGCATCGTCACGCCGGCTCCATGGGCTCGGGCACCGATCCCTCCCGGATCTTCAAGGGCAAGATCGGCGCCGGCCAGATGGGCAACGAGCAGATCACCGTTCAGAACCTGGACGTGGTCAGCGTTGATCCCGAGTTCAACCTCATCGCCGTTTGCGGCGCTGTTCCCGGCCCCAAGGGCGGAATCGTCTACCTGAAGTCCACAGTGAAGACCATCCGCGAGAAGAAGGGCGACGCCGGCACCAGCGTCAACCCGCAGAAGGCTTCCGCACGTGCCAACCCCCAGAAGGCATCCGCCAGAAATCGGTAAGGAAAGGAGAGTTTGAGCAATGCCTAAAGCAACTGTTTATAATATGGCCGGCCAGCAGGTCGGCGAGGTGGAACTCTCCGAGGCCGTTTTCGGCGTCGAGCCCAACGAGCCCGCCGTCCACGCCGTCGTGGTCAACCACCTGGCCAACTGCCGTCAGGGCACCCAGAGCGCTCTCACCCGCGCTGAGGTCTCCGGCGGCGGCAAGAAGCCCTGGAGACAGAAGGGCACCGGCCACGCCCGTCAGGGCAGCACCCGGGCTCCTCAGTGGACCCACGGTGGCATCGTGTTCGCCCCCAAGCCCAGAAGCTATCGCTATCGCCTGAACAAGAAGCTCCGCAGACTGGCTCTCAAGTCCGCTCTGTCCGACAAGGCCGCCAACGGCAACCTGCTGGTGGTGGACGACATGAAGCTGGACGGGATCAAGACCAAGAGCATCAAGTCCTTCCTGGACGCCGTCAGCGCGGGCAAGACCATCTTCGTTACCCCCGAGGTCAACGAGAACGTTTACAAGTCCGCCCGGAACATCCCCGGCGTTTCCACCACCACAGCCACCATCCTCAGCGTCTACGACATCGTCAACGCCGAGAAGCTGGTCATCGACCAGAAGGCTCTGGCCATCATCGAGGAGGTGTTCGCATGAAAAACGCATACGACGTCATCCGCCGGCCTGTCATCACCGAGCAGTCCATGGCCGACACGGAAATGAAGAAGTACGTCTTCGAGGTGGCCAAGGACGCCACCAAGATCGACATCGCCAAGGCGGTGGAAGAGGTCTTTGACGTCAAGGTCGTCAAGGTGAACACCATGCACGTCAACGGCAAGCTGAAGCGCACCGGCCGCTATCCCGCGGGCCGCCGCCCCAGTTGGAAAAAGGCGGTCGTCACCCTGTCTGACGACTCCAAGTCCATCGAGTTCTTCGAAGGAATGGCTTAAGAGGAGGTAACGCACAATGGCTATTAAGAGCTACAAGCCCACAACGCCGGCCCGCCGCAACATGACGGTTTCCGCGTTCGAGGGCATCGATAAGAAGGCCAAGCCGGAGCGGAGCCTCACCGAGACTCTCAAGAAGAACTCCGGCCGCAACAGCTACGGCCGCATCACCGTCCGCCATCGCGGCGGCGGCAACAAGCGCAAGTACCGCATCATCGACTTCAAGCGCAACAAGCTGGACATGCCCGCTGAGGTCCTCCGCCTGGAGTACGACCCCAACCGGTCCGCCAACATCGCCCTGGTCCAGTATGAGGATGGCGAGAAGCGCTATATCCTGGCTCCCGTGGGCCTGAAGGCCGGCGACAAGGTGGTCTCCTCCGAGTCCGCCGACATCAAGCCCGGCAACTGCCTGCCCCTGGCCAACATCCCCACCGGCACCGTCATCCACAACATTGAGCTGTACCCCGGCAAGGGCGGCCAGCTTGTCCGCTCCGCCGGCACCTCTGCCCAGCTCATGGCCAAGGAGAACGGCCAGGCCCAGATCCGTATGCCCTCCGGCGAGGTCCGCATCGTCCGCCTCAACTGCAAGGCCACCATCGGTCAGGTGGGCAACATCGACCACGAGAACATCTCCATCGGTAAGGCCGGCCGGAAGCGTCACATGGGCTGGAGACCCACCGTTCGCGGCTCCGTCATGAACCCCAACGACCATCCCCACGGCGGTGGTGAGGGCAAGTCCCCCGTCGGCCGTCCCGGCCCTGTCACTCCCTGGGGCAAGCCCGCCATGGGTTACAAGACCCGGAAGAAGAAGAACCCCAATGACAAGTACATTGTCAAGCGCCGCAACGCGAAGTAAGGAGGAGGCAGACACCTATGAGCAGAAGTATCAAGAAAGGCCCGTTTTGCGCTCCCGAGCTTCTCAAGCGGGTCAAGGAAATGAACGAGTCCGGCGACAAGAAGGTGCTCAAGACCTGGAGCAGAGCTTCCACCATCTTCCCCGCCTTCGTCGGGCACACCATCGCTGTCCACGACGGCCGGAAGCACGTGCCCGTCTATATCACCGAGGATATGGTCGGCCACAAGCTGGGTGAGTTCGCGCCCACCCGGACCTTCCGCGGCCACGCCGGCAGCAAGACCGGTAAGTAAGGAGGAGAGAGAACAATGGTTGCAAAAGCACACATGAAATATCTGCGGATCTCTCCCCGTAAGGTGAAGATCGTCGCGGACCTGATCCGCGGAAAGAGCGTGTCTCAGGCCACGGCTATCCTGATGACCACCCCCAAGTCCGCCTCTGAGCCTCTCCTGAAGCTCCTCAACAGCGCGGCTGCCAATGCGGAAAACAACCACAGCATGGACCCCGAGAAGCTGTACGTTTCCGAAATTTTCGCCACCCCGGGCCCCATCATCAAGCGCATCATGCCCCGGGCTCAGGGCCGCGCCTACCGCATCAACAAGAGGACCTCTCACGTCACCATCGCTGTGGCTGAGAAGGAGTAAGGAGGCATAATATGGGACAGAAAGTCAATCCCCACGGCCTGCGCGTGGGTGTTATCAAGGATTGGGACTCCCGCTGGTATGCCCGCAACGAAAAGGTGGGCGACCTGGTGGTCGAGGACTACAACCTGCGTAAGTACCTGAAGAAGACCCTGTATGCCGCCGGCGTGCCCAAGATCGAGATCGAGCGCAGCGGCGACAAGGTGAAGATCTATCTGCACTGCGCCCGTCCCGGCGTGGTCATCGGCAAGGGCGGCGCCGAGATCGAGCGCCTGCGCCTGGAGCTGGAGAAGAAGCTGGGCAAGCCCGTGGCCCTGAACATCGTTGAGGTCAAGAGCCCCGACACCGACGCCCAGCTGGTGGCCGAGAACATCGCCCAGCAGCTGGAGAAGCGGATCTCCTTCCGCCGCGCCATGAAGAACTGCATGGGCCGCGCCATGAGAATGGGCGCCCGGGGCATCAAGGTCATGTGCTCCGGCCGTCTGGGCGGCGCCGAGATCGCCCGCAGCGAGTGCTATCACGACGGCACCATCCCCCTGCAGACCATCCGCGCCGACATCGACTACGGCTTTGCCGAGGCTGCCACCACCTACGGCCGCATCGGCATCAAGGTCTGGATCTACAAGGGCGAGGTCCTCAGCCAGACCCTTCGCACCACCCCCCGCACCCTGGACACCAAGAACTACAAGGAGCGCTCTGAGCGTCCTCGCCGTCGCGACGGCAGAGGCGGCGGCCGCGGCGGTTTCAACCGTGACCGGCAGGGCGGCGGCCGTCCCCAGGGCGGGTACAACCGTGACAACCGCAACGATCGCGGGCCCCGGCCCAACGCCGGCAACCCGCCCAAGGAAGGAGGCAACGCCTGATGCTGCTGCCTAAGAGAGTGAAATACCGCCGCGTCCACCGTGGCCGCCTGAAGGGCAAAGCCACCCGCGGCAACACCGTGACCTACGGTGAGTTTGGTCTGCAGGCCACCGAGCCCGCATGGATCACCAGCAACCAGATCGAGGCCGCCCGTATCGCCATGACCCGCTACACCAAGCGTGGCGGCAAGGTCTGGATCAAGATCTTCCCTGACAAGCCCATCACCGAGAAGCCTGCCGAGACCCGCATGGGCTCCGGTAAGGGCTCCCCCGAGTACTGGGTGGCCGTGGTCAAGCCCGGCCGCGTCATGTTCGAGATCGCCGGCGTCTCCGAAGAGGTCGCCCGCGAGGCGCTTCGTCTGGCCAGCCACAAGCTGCCCATCAAGTGCAAGATCGTGACCAAAGAAGAAACCGCTCCTGAGACCGAGAATGGTGGTGAAGCAGAATGAAGGCGAATGAAGTGCGCAAGATGTCTCCCGCTGATCTGGAGAAGAAGCTCGGCGAACTGAAGAAGGACCTGTTCCAGCTCCGCCTTCAGCACGCCACCAATCAGCTGGAGAACCCTGTCCGCATCAGTGAAGTGAAGCGTGACATCGCTCGAGTGAAAACCATTATCCGTGAGCAGCAGCTCGCAGGTCAGTAAGGAGGAACTGAATCATGACTGAAGCCAGAACTTCTTCCCGCAAGACCCGCGTCGGCCTGGTGGTCTCGGATAAGATGGATAAGACCGTGGTTGTGGCCATTGCCGACCGTGTGGCCCATCCCCTGTACAAGAAGATCGTCAAGCGGACCTACAAGCTCAAGGCCCACGACGAGAACAACGCCTGCGGCATCGGCGACAGAGTGAAGGTCATGGAGACCCGCCCCCTGTCCAAGGACAAGAGATGGCGCGTGGTCGAGATCATTGAGAAAGCAAAGTAAGGAGGTGCCGTAAATGATCCAGCAGGAATCCTATCTGAAGGTGGCGGACAATACCGGCGCCAAGGAGATCAAGACGATCCGCGTGCTGGGCGGTTCTTCCCGCAAGTACGCGAACATCGGCGACGTCATCGTGGCTTCCGTCCGGAAGGCCGCGCCCGGCGGCACCGTGAAGAAGGGCGAGGTCGTTCGCGCCGTGGTGGTCCGCTCCGCCAAGGGCGTCCGCCGCGCCGACGGCAGCTATGTCCGCTTCGACGACAACGCCGCCGTCCTCATCAAGGACGACAAGAACCCCAGAGGCACCCGTATCTTTGGGCCGGTGGCCCGCGAGCTGCGTGATAAGGATTACATGAAGATCCTGTCCCTGGCTCCCGAAGTTCTGTAAGGGAGGGTGCACAAATGATCAACAAGATGAACGTCAAGAAGGGTGATACCGTCCAGGTCATCACCGGCAAGGACAAGGGCCAGACCGGCAAGGTCATCACCGTCATCCCCAAGGAGGGGAAGGTCGTGGTGGAGAAGGTCAACATGGTCTCCCGTCACGTCAAGGCCCGCAAGCAGGGCGACGAGAGCGGCATCATCCAGAAGGAAGCGCCCCTGTACGTTTCCAAGGTCATGCTGTATTGCCCCAAGTGCAGCCGCGGCGTGCGCACCGGCCGCAAGGTCACCGGCGACAAGAAGGTCCGCGTCTGCAAGCGCTGCGGCGCTGAGATTTAATGAGAGGAGGAGCGAACAATGCCTGAAATGCCGAACCTGAAAGCAAAGTACAGAGAAGAAGTTGCTCCTGCTCTCATGCAGAAGTTCAACTACAAGAGCTCCATGCAGATCCCCCGCATCGACAAGATCGTCGTGAACGTGGGCTGCGGCGAGGCTCGCGACAATGCCAAGGTGCTGGACGCCGTCGTCCGCGACCTGGGCGTCATCACCGGCCAGCAGGCCATCGTGACCAAGGCCAAGAAGTCCGTGGCCAACTTCAAGGTCCGTGAGGGTATGCCCATCGGCGCCAAGGTCACCCTGCGTCAGGACAAGATGTGGGAGTTCCTGGACCGCCTGTTCAACGTGGCTCTGCCCCGTGTCCGCGACTTCCGCGGCATCAGCGCCAATTCCTTCGACGGCCGCGGCAACTATGCCCTGGGCGTCAAGGAGCAGCTGATCTTCCCCGAGATCGAGTACGACAAGATCGACAAGATCCGCGGAATGGACATCGTCATCTGCACCACCGCGCAGACCGACGAAGAAGCCAGAGAGCTGCTGACCCTCATCGGCGCTCCCTTTGCCAGATAAGGAATAGGAGGAGAACGATCCATGGCTAAAACTTCCATGAAGCTCAAGCAGCAGGCTGAGCCCAAGTTTTCCACCCGCCGTTACAATCGCTGCAAGATCTGCGGCCGCCCCCACGCTTACCTGCGTGACTACGGCATCTGCCGCATCTGCTTCCGCGAGCTGGCTCACAAGGGTCAGATCCCCGGCGTTCGGAAGGCTTCCTGGTAATATATGGTCAGCCACGCCGGGTGCCCCAACCGCCCGGCGGGCTTTGCCATAAAATCATGCCTTTGGCATGAGCCCCTCTCTTACGGTGTGTGAGAGAGGATTTTCCCCGGCCGGCGGCAATAGGTCGGTTCCGTTGAGACCCGATACCTTGCCGTTGATACAGACATTGTCTGTAATCTTATAGGAGGTAAAGACCTATGCACATTACCGATCCCATTGCGGATATGCTCACTCGTATCCGCAACGCGAACAACGCAAAGCACGACACCGTCGACATCCCCGCTTCCAACATGAAGAAGGCGATCGCCCAGATCCTGCTGGACGAGGGCTACATCAAGGCCTTCCAGATCGTCGACGACGGTACCCAGGGCGTCATCCATGTCACCCTGAAGTACAACCCCGGCAAAGAGAAAGTCATCTCCGGCCTGCGGCGGGTCTCCAAGCCCGGTCTCCGCGTGTACGCCGGCGCTGACGAGCTGCCCCGTGTCCTCCGCGGACTGGGCGTGGCGATCGTGTCCACTTCCAAGGGCGTCATGACCGACAAGGCTGCTCGCGCTGCCCACGTCGGCGGTGAGGTCCTGGCATTCGTCTGGTAAGGAGGAGAGGTTTACTATGTCTAGAATTGGTAAAATGCCCATCTCCATCCCCAACGGCGTGGACGTGACCCTGGGCGAAGGCAACCTGGTGACGGTGAAGGGCCCCAAGGGCACCCTGTCCCAGAAGCTGAGCGAGAAGATGACCATCAGCAACGACAATGGCGCCATCACCATCACTCGCCCCAACGATGAAAAAGAAAACAGAGCCCTTCACGGCCTGACCCGCACCCTGCTCAACAACATGGTGGTGGGCGTCACCGAGGGCTATAAGAAGGAGCTGGACGTGAACGGCGTCGGTTACCGTGTGGCCAAGGAAGGCAAGAAGCTGACCATGAACATCGGCTATTCCCATCCCGTGGTCATGGAGGAGATCGACGGCATCACCATCGACGTCCCCAGCCCCAACAAGATCATCATCAACGGCATCGACAAGCAGAAGGTCGGCCAGTTCGCCGCTGAGGTGAGAGGTAAGCGTCCTCCCGAGCCTTACAAAGGGAAGGGCATCAAGTATACCGACGAGGTCATCCGCCGCAAGGAAGGCAAGACCGGCGTGAAGAAGTAAAGAGAGGTGTGCTGAAATGATCAAGAGACCCAATACCAACGCGCAGCGTCAGAAGCGCCATACCCGCGTTCGCGGCAAAGTCTCCGGCACCTCCGAGAGACCCCGTCTGAACGTGTTCCGCAGCGGGACCAACATCTACGCCCAGATCATCGACGATACCAAGGGCGTGACTCTGGTCTCCGCTTCCTCCCTGGAGAAGGGATTTGAAGGCCGCGGCAACAACGTGGAAGCCGCCGAGAAGGTGGGCGAGGCCCTTGGCCAGCGTGCCAAGGACAAGGGCATCGACACCGTCGTGTTCGACCGTGGCGGTTACCTGTATCACGGCCGGGTGAAGGCCCTGGCCGAGGGCGCCCGCAAGGCCGGCCTGGAATTTTAAGGGAGGAGGAAACGAAAAATGCCTAGATTTGAAAGAGAACCCAGCGAGTATGTGGAAAAAGTCGTTTCCCTGAACCGCGTATCCAAGACCGTCAAGGGCGGTCGTGTCATGAAGTTCTCCGCTCTGGTCGTCGTGGGCGACGAAAAGGGCAAGGTCGGCTTCGGCCTGGGCAAGGCCGCTGAGGTCCCCGAGGCCATCCGCAAGGGCCTGGAAGCCGCCAAGAAGAATATGTTCAACATCACGATGTCCGGCACCACCATCCCCCACGAGGTGATCGGTGAGTTCGGCGCCGGCCGCGTGCTGATGAAGCCCGCCGCCCCCGGTACCGGCGTTATCGCCGGCGGTCCCGTCCGTGCCGTTCTCGAGGCCGCCGGGATCAAGGACATTCGTACCAAGTGCCTGCGCTCCAACAACCCGCAGAACGTGGTCTCCGCCACCATGGAGGGTCTGAAGTCCCTGCGTGGTCCCGAGGAAGTGGCCCGGATCCGCGGCAAGAGCGTGGAAGAGATCGTGGGCTAAGGAGGAACTGACAATGGCTAATTTGAACATTAAGCTCGTCAAGAGCCTCAACGGCCGCATCAAGAAGCATAAGGCCACCGCCGAGGCCCTGGGCCTGCGGAAGATCGGCGACACCACCGTGCAGCCTGACAATGCTGCCACTCGGGGCAAGATCGCCCATATCGGTTACCTCGTCGAGGTCACCGAGGAAGCATAAGGAGGTACGGAACATGAAACTGCATGAACTTTCTCCCGTGCCCGGCTCCAATCCCAAGGCTTACCGCAAGGGCCGCGGCAACGGCTCCGGCAACGGTAAGACCGCTGGCCGCGGCCAGAAGGGCCAGTGGGCCCGTTCCGGCGGCGGTGTCCGGGTCGGATTCGAAGGCGGCCAGATGCCTCTGGCCCGCCGCATCCCCAAGAGAGGCTTCAACAACATTTTTGCCAAGCCTCTGGAAGCCATCAATGTCTCCGCACTCAACAAGTTCGAGGACGGCGCTGTCGTCTCCGTGGGCGAGCTGCTGGAGTCCGGCATCCTGTCCAAGTGCGAGTATGGCGTGAAGATCCTGGGCCAGGGCGAGATCAGCAAGAAGCTGACCGTGAAGGCCAATGCCTTCTCCGCCTCCGCAAAGGAAAAGATCGAAGCTGCAGGTGGGAAGGCTGAGGTGATCTGATGATCAAGACCCTCCGAAACGCCTGGAAGCTTCCGGAGCTGCGCAACAAGATCCTCTTCGTGATCTTTGCCCTCCTGATCTTCCGTTTGGGCGCGGCCATCCCGGTCCCCTATATCAACACCGAGTACCTGCAGCAGTATATGCAGGCCAACTCCGGGACCATCTTCGGCCTGCTCAACACCTTGAGCGGTTCGGCCCTGTCCCGCGCGACCCTGTTTGCCTTATCCATCCAGCCCTATATCAACGCCTCCATCATCATCCAGCTTCTGACCATCGCCATCCCGGCGCTGGAGCGGCTGGCCAAGGATGGCGGCGAGGAGGGCAAGAAGAAGATCCAGTCCATCACCCGGTATACCACTCTGGCCATCGGCCTGCTGCAGGGCTTTGGCTACTACACCCTCATCAAGAGCTACAAGCTCCTGGAAAACACCAGCGTCTGGGCGGGCATCGTCATCGTTCTGACCTTCACCGCCGGCGCCGTCTTCCTGATGTGGCTGGGTGAGCAGATCACCGAGCACGGTGTGGGCAACGGCATCTCCATCATCCTCTTTACCGGTATCGTGTCCCGGGGCCCCGCCCTGATCCGGACCCTGTTCACCAGTGTGCGGAACTACCTCACCGATACCTCCGGCTGGACCGAGGAGGCCCAGGCCAACCTGACCACCATGCACCCCGCCATCTGTGTGCTCATCATCGTGGGCATGCTGCTGCTGGTGATGTTCGTGGTCTTCGTGAACAACGCAGAGCGCAAGATCCCCGTCCAGTACGCCAAGCGCGTGGTGGGCCGGAAGATGTACGGCGGCCAGTCCACCTTCATCCCCATCAAGGTCAACCTCAGCGGCGTGCTGCCCATCATCTTCGCGCAGTCCATCGCCATGATCCCCGCCACCATCGGCATGTTCGTGCCGTCCTCCCGGGTGGAGGGGTCCGGCTGGTACAACTTCCTGCAGTTCTTCAACTCTACCAGCACCATTTACGCGATCATCTACTTCCTGTTGATCCTCGCGTTCAGCTACTTCTACGCTACCATCCAGTTCAACCCCGTGGAGGTGGCCAACAACCTGAAGAAGAACGGCGGCTTCGTGCCCGGCTTCCGTCCCGGCCGTCCCACGGCTGAGTACCTGGGCCGCGTGCTGTCCCGTCTGACCTTCTTCGGCGCCATCTTCCTGGGCATCGTGGCCATTCTCCCCATCATCGTGGAGCGGGTCACCGGGATCCCCAGCCTGTCCATCGGCGGCACGTCCGTCATCATCGTGGTGGGCGTCGCTCTGGAGACCGTCCGTATGCTGGAGGCCCAGATGCTCATGCGGCACTACAAGGGCTTCCTGGAATAAGCAAGGAGGAAACACATTATGAAGCTGATCCTCTTAGGCCCTCCGGGCGCCGGCAAAGGCACCCAGGCTGAGATCCTGAATAAGAAGCTGAACATTCCCACCATCTCCACCGGCAACATCCTCCGGGCCGCCGTCAAGAACGGCACCCCCGTGGGGCTGAAGGCCAAGGAGTATATGGACGCCGGCAAGCTGGTGCCCGATGAGGTCATCATCGGCGTCATCTCCGAGCGTCTGGCCGAGGCCGACTGCCAGAACGGCTTCATCCTCGACGGCGTGCCCCGCACCATTCCCCAGGCGGAAGCCCTGGAGAAGGCGGGCATCGCCTTCGACGCCGTGGTCTCCATCGAGATCTCCGACGAGGAGATCGTGGACCGGATGGGCGGCCGTCGGGTCTGCGCCTCCTGCGGCGCCCCCTATCATGTCAAGAACATGCCCCCCAAGACCGAGGGCGTGTGCGACAAGTGCGGCGGCAAGCTGGAGGCCCGGGCAGACGACAAGCCCGAGGTCGTCCGTGACAGACTCCGTGTCTATCACGACGAGACCGCTCCCTTGAAGGATTTCTACGCAGCGAGAAACCTGCTCAAGGCCGTTGACAATCAGCCCACCGTGGCTGAGACCACAACTGCGATCCTGAACGCTCTGGGGCTTTAAGCAATGATCTCCTTAAAGTCAGCCAGAGATATCGAGGGGATGCGCCGTGCGGGGCAAATTACCGCGGCGGCCCGCGCGCTGGCGGGCAAAATGGTACGCCCCGGCGTAACCACTCTGGAAATAGATCAAGCAGTTCGCAGATTCATCGAGAGCCAGGGGGCGCTTCCGTCCTTCCTGCACTTCCCCGGCCCTCCGGGGGTGAAGCCCTTCCCCGGATCGGCCTGCATCTCGGTGAACGACGAAGTCATCCACGGGATCCCCAGCAATCAGGTCCTGAAGGAAGGCGACATCGTCAGCGTGGACGTCGGCGCCTACATCGGCGGCTTTCACGGTGACTGCGCGGGCACCTTTGCCTGCGGGAAGGTCAGCGACGAGGCGGCGAAGCTCATCGCCGTCACGGAGCAGTCCTTCTGGGAGGGCATGAAATACGCCCGCTTCGGTTACCGGGTCTCCGACATCTCCCACGCCATCCAGGAATATGTGGAGGCCAACGGCTTCTCCATCGTCCGGGATTATGTGGGACACGGCGTAGGCTCCCAGCTCCACGAACCTCCCGAGGTTCCCAACTATGGGAAGCCCGGCCATGGTCCCCGGCTTGCTCCCGGCATGACCATCGCCGTGGAGCCCATGGTCAACCAGGGAGACTGGAAGGTCAAAGTCATGCGGGACGGATGGACCGTCCGCACCGCCGATGGCTCCCTGGCCGCCCATTACGAGAACTCTCTTCTCATCACAAAGGGTGACCCTGAGATCCTCACCCAAGTGGGAGATCTGCACGTATGACGTTGACAAAGGGAAACGTCGTGCGGTCCGTGGCCGGCCACGACAAGGGCGACCTGTTCCTGATCCTTCGGGAGGAGGGCGACTTTGTCTGGCTGGCAGACGGCAAGCGCAGAAAAATTGAGACTCCGAAGAAAAAACGGCGCAAGCACGTTGTTTCAGCGGGGGTCTGGACGCACCCGGTCATCGGCCGCCTGACAGACGGCGAGCCGGTGCTGGACAGTGAGATACGGAGGGCGCTGGCCGCCTTTCGCAATAGGTTCAGTGAGACCAAGGAGGTATGACGCTTGGCAAAGAGCGACATGATCGAGCTGGAAGGGACCGTGGTGGAGGCGCTGCCCAACACCACATTTCGGGTCGATATCGGAAACGACCACATCATTCTGGCCCATATATCCGGAAAGCTCAGGATGAATTTCATCCGCATCCTGCCGGGTGACAAAGTCACGGTTCAGATTTCCCCGTATGATCTGACACGGGGTCGGATCACCTGGCGCAGCAAATCCAAGTAAGGGAGCGAAACGCTCCCCCGCGTGAGCAACAGGCTTACAGGAGGTAGATTTAAAATGAAAGTAAGACCGTCCGTCAAGCCCATGTGCGAAAAGTGCAAGATCATCAAGCGCAAGGGCAAAGTCATGGTCATTTGCGAGAACCCCAAGCATAAGCAGAGACAAGGTTAAGAAGGAGGCGCTGAACAAGTATGGCAAGAATTGCCGGCATCGATCTGCCGAAGAATAAGAGAATCGAGATCGCCCTGACCTATATCTATGGGATCGGCCGCACCAGCGCCACCAAGATCCTTGAGGCTGCAGGCATCAACCCCGATACCCGGGTTAAGGATATCACCGAACAGGAAGAGGCCGCCCTCCGCGAGGTCATCAACCGCGACTACATCGTGGAAGGCGACCTGCGCCGGAACGTGGCGATGGACATCAAGCGGCTCACCGAGATCGGCTGCTATCGCGGCATCCGTCACCGCAAGGGTCTGCCTGTTCGCGGACAGCGGTCCAAGACCAACGCGCGTACCCGGAAGGGTCCCAAGCGCACCGTGGCTAACAAGAAGAAGTAAGGGAGGGAGAGTATCGCTATGGCTAACCCCAAGAAGAAGGTCGTCAGAAGACGCCGTGAACGCAAGAACATTGAGAAGGGCGCCGTCCATATCCGCTCTTCCTTCAACAACACTATGGTGACCGTCACCGACACCGCCGGCAACGCCCTGTCCTGGGCCTCCGCGGGCGGCCTGGGCTTCCGCGGCTCCAGAAAGTCCACTCCTTACGCTGCCCAGACCGCGGCTGAGACCGCTGCCAAGGCCGCCATCGAGAACTGTGGGCTCAAGAGCGTGGAAGTGTACGTCAAGGGTCCCGGTTCCGGCCGTGAGGCTGCCATCCGCGCCCTGCAGGCCGTGGGTCTGGAAGTCACCATGATCAAGGACGTGACTCCCATTCCTCACAACGGATGCCGTCCCCCCAAGAGACGCCGCGTCTGATCGAAGGAAAGGAGAAAATCAACAATGGCAAAGAATACACAGCCCGTGGCCAAGCGCTGCAAGGCGCTGGGCATTTCTCCTACCGTTATGGGTTACAGCAAGAAGACCACCAACCGTAACCCCGGCGGTCAGATGAGAAAGAAGAAGAGCGAGTACGCGCTGCAGCTGGCTGAGAAGCAGAAGGTCAAGTTCGTCTACGGCATCCTGGAGAAGCAGTTCCGTTCCTACTACGAGAAGGCTTCCCGCATGCCCGGCAAGACCGGCGAGAACCTGCTCATCCTGGTGGAGCGCCGCCTGGACAACGTGGTGTACCGCCTTGGCTTCGCCATGACCCGCCGCGAGGCCCGTCAGCTTGTCAACCACGGTCACTTCACCGTCAACGGCCGCAAGGTCAACATCCCCTCCTTCCTGGTGAAGGCCGGCGACGTCATCGAGGTGGCTGAGAAGAGCCGCGCCTCCGTGAAGTTCAAGAGACTCACCGGCGAGGACGCCCCCATGGTGACCACCCCCCAGTGGCTGGAGCGGGAAAAGAACGCTCTGAAGGGCACCGTCACCAAGCTGCCCGTCCGGGAAGACATCGATATGCCCATTGAGGAGCACCTCATCGTCGAGTTGTACTCCAAATAATCCCTTACCCTCAGCAGGAAATCGGAATGACGAAACGGCGGGTGCCATCCCGCCCGACGTAAGAAGGAGGGTAATCAATGGTAGAAATCGAAAAGCCGCGCATCGAATGCATCGAGAAGCCGGGAGACAATTCCTACGGAAAGTGCGTCGTCGAGCCTTTGGAGCGCGGTTACGGCACCACGTTAGGCAACTCTCTTCGCCGGATCCTTCTGTCCTCTCTGCCCGGAACCGCCGTCACCAGCATCAAGATCGCCGGTGTGCAGCATGAGTTCACCTCCATCCCTGGGATCAAGGAGGACGTAACGGAGATCGTCCTGAACGTCAAGGGTATCATCGCCAAGCTCTACAGCGAGGGTACCAAGACGGTCTATATCGAGGCCTCCGGCGAGGGCGTCGTCACTGCCGGCGACATCAAGGCCGACAGTGAGGTGGAGATCCTCAATCCGGAGCACCCCATCGCCACCCTGGGTCCTGACGCTGTGCTGAACATGGAGCTCACCCTGGCCCACGGCCGCGGCTATGTTCCCGCCGATCGGAACAAGACGCCCCAGACCGTTATCGGGGTGATCCCGGTGGATTCGGTCTACACCCCGGTCAAGAAGGTCAACTACACCGTGGAGAACACCCGCGTGAAGGACCTGACCGACTTCGACAAGCTGACCCTTGAGGTGTGGACCAACGGGACCATCGCGGCCCGGGACGCTGTGTCCCTGGGGGCCCGGATCCTGTGCGACCACTTTATGCTCTTCACAGATCTCAGCGAGACCATGGGCAGCAAGTCCACAGTGGTGGAGAAATCTCCCGACATCCGGGACAAGGTCCTGGAGATGACCATCGAGGAGCTGGATCTGTCCGTCCGGAGCTTCAACTGTCTCAAGCGCGCCAACATCAACACGGTGGAGGACCTGATCTCCAAGACCGAGGATGAGATGATGAAGGTGCGGAACCTGGGCCGGAAGTCTCTGGAAGAAGTGATGAATAAGCTGGCGATGATGGGCCTGTCCCTGGCCAGTGACGAAAATTGACCCTAACAAGGAAGGGAGTGGAAGAAGATGTCTCGTAACCGTAAGCTCGGCAAGCCCACCGATCAGCGCATGGCCATGCTGCGCGCCATGGTGACCTATCTGCTGGAGAACGGTCAGATCAAGACCACCCTGGCCCGGGCCAAGGAGGTCCAGCCTCTGGCTGAGAAGATGATCACCCTGGCCAAGAAGAACGACCTGGCCGCCTACCGGCAGGCTCTGTCCTTCATCACCAAGGAGGACGTTGCCCACAAGCTGTTCACCGAGATCAACCAGAAGTACGTCAGCCGTGACGGCGGCTACACCCGGGTCGTCCGGATGGGCCCCCGCAAGGGCGACGCTGCTGAGATGGCCATCATCCAACTGGTGTAAGGTGTAATTGGTATCATAAAGCGCAAGACCCGCTGTCTCCTCAGGGAGGCGGCGGGTTTTTGTTGCCTTTTGCCGTGGTATATGCTACAGTGAAGGGGAGGGCAGGGGAGACGTCCCGCTGCCGGGGAAACGAGCGATATAAGAACAACAGGAGAGATGGATATGGATTATTATGAAAATATGCAGCCGGTATACAACAATCAATACCAGGAGCCGGACTTCCACTGGAACTGGGGCGCGTTCATGTTCAACTGGGTCTTCGGCTTTGCCAACAAGGCCTGGCTGTGCTTCCTGTGCTTTGTGCCCCTGCTGAACATCGTCTGGGTGTTCGTCAGCGGCGTGAAGGCGGAGAAGTGGGCCTGGGAGTCCGGGGAGTTTGCCAACGAGCAGGCCTTCCGGGCCACCATGCGGTCCTGGAACCGGGCGGGCCTGCTGACCTTCATCATCACCGTGGTGGTGCTGATCCTCTACGCTGTGCTGGGGGTGACCATGTTCTCCACCCTTCAGCGGTACGGCTACGATCTCACGACATCCTGACCGGCAGAATCCCACGGGGACCTGCGGAGCAAAGACTCCGCGGGTCCTTTTCTGATTTAATCGGGGGAAAATACGGCCGGAGGATAGCAAAAAGGGAGGAATCGTGCTATAATTATTGCAATTAACCATTTTGACGCCCCACCGGCGTCAGGAACAGAGGTGCGCTATGGAACTGAAGGAAACCATGGTCTCCACCGAGACCGTGTATGAAGGGATCATCGTCAACGTCCGCCGGGACAAGGCCAGGCTCATCGACGGGCGGATCACCAACCGGGAGGTGGTGGAGCACCCCGGCGGGGTGTGCGTCTTTGCCCTGGACAACGAGGGCAAGGTCATCCTGGTCCGGCAGTACCGCTATCCCATGCAGGAGGTGGTCCTGGAGCTCCCCGCCGGCAAGCTGGAGAAGGGGGAGGACCCCAGCGACAGCGGCCTGCGGGAGCTGGGGGAGGAGACCGGCCTGGTCCCCCAGACCTATCTGCCCATGGGGGTGAGCTTCTCCTCGCCGGGCATCATGGAGGAGAAGATCTACTACTTCTTTGCCACCGACCTGGTCCAGGGTCCCGTCCATCCCGACGACGGGGAGTTCCTGGAGGTGGTCCGGGTCCCCTACGAGGAGCTGCTGGAGATGGCCCGGAAGGGGGAGATCAAGGACGCCAAGACCCTGGTGGCCATCCTGAAGGCGTCCATGGTCCTGGAAGAGAGAAAGAATAGCTGAACTGCCCCGCGCATACCTGGATAGGAGAGAGATATGGAGAAAAAGCATACCGTCCTCATCGTGGAGGACGAGAAGAGCATCGTGGACATCCTCCGCTTCAACCTCCAGAAGGAGGGCTTCGACACCCTGGAGGCCTTCGACGGACAGACCGGCCTGGACCTGGTGATGGAAAAGGCCCCGGACCTGGTGCTCCTGGACCTGATGCTGCCGGTCCTCAACGGCTTTGAGGTCTGCCGGACCATCCGGGACCGGGGGATCAACACCCCGGTGCTCATCATCACCGCCCGGGAGGCGGAGAACGACAAGATCATGGGCCTGGAGCTGGGGGCCGACGACTATATCACCAAGCCCTTCTCCGTCCGGGAGCTCATGGCCCGGGTGAAGGCCAACGTCCGCCGGGCGGAGCGGATGCCCCAGCCCGCCCAGGAGGCCCCCAGCCAGATCCTGGAGCTGGGCCGTATCCGCATCGACCGGAACGCCAGCCTGGCCACCAAGGACGGGGCCAACCTGGAGCTGACCCAGCGGGAGTTCGAGCTGCTGACCTACCTGGCTTCCAACCAGGGCAAGGTCTTCTCCCGGCAGGAGCTCATGGAGCGGGTGTGGAACTACGCCGGCTACGTGGGGGACGTCCGGGGGGTGGACGTAGCGGTCCGCCGCCTGCGGGAGAAGGTGGAGGACAACCCCGCCACCCCGCGGTACATCATCACCCGCCGGGGGGTGGGCTATCTCTTTGAGCGCCCCGAGGACGAATGATACCTGCAACCAGACAACTGCGGAGAGGAGGAATGGGTCTTGCTGCGGAGCCTGCACACGAAGCTGGTGCTCATCATGGTGCTGCTGGTGGTCTGTCTGATGACCATTGCCGGCGCCTTCCTCATCAACTCCGTCAACCGGTTCTTTCTGAATGAATTCTACGCCCAGATGGCGGAGGTCTTCACCGACGATCCCGAATTCGTCCGGGATCTGGTGACCAAGCCCGAGGGGGAGACCAACGGGGTGGAGGCCCTGGACCAGGTCATGAAGGCCTACATGGGCGCATTGGGGGTGGACGGCAGCCACCGGAACTACTTCATCCTGGATGGGGACACCGGGGCATACCTGGCCGGCTCCAACGACGAGGAGGGGAAGAACCTGGAGTTCACCCCCAACCTCTACACCGCCCTTAACGAAAAGAAGGAGGGCAGCCGGAGCGACTCCACCGCCAGCTACATGGACCTGGCCATCCCCATCGACCGGGGGGATGACAGCTACATCATCTACATCCTGGACAAGCAGGACACCGTCCGGGAGCTGAACACCCAGCTCTTCCAGCTCATTCTGGAGGCCCTGCTCTTCGGCCTGGTGATCTCGGCCCTTCTGTCCTTCCTTCTCTCCCGGGCCATGGTCACGCCCATCCAGGCCCTGACCCGCGGGGCCCGGCAGGTGGCGGAGGGGGACTTCGGCCACGACATCCAGGTGGAGTCCAAGGACGAGATCGGCGTCCTCACCGACACCTTCAACGCCATGTCCGACCGGCTGCAGAACACCCTGATCCAGGTGGACACCGAGCGCACCAAGCTGGCCACCCTCTTCCTCCACATGACCGACGGCGTGGTGGCCTTCGACCAGGAGGGGGAGGTCATCCAGGTCAACCCCGCCGCGGAGGAGATGATGGGGATCTCCATCCCCATCGGCGGCTATATCCGCTTCCACGACCTCTTCGGGGAGGTGGCCTTCCTGGAGTCCGTGCTGAACCTGGAGCGGGACGGGGACTGCCTGGAGATCGAAGCGGTCCGGGGGGACCGGAGCCTCCTGCTGCTCATGGCCCCCTTCGACCAGGAGAAGCAGAAGGGGGTCCTGGTGGTGGTCCACGACGTGACCCAGCAGGTGAAGAACGAGGCCACCCGGAAGGAGTTCGTGGCCAACGTCTCCCACGAGCTGCGCACCCCCCTGACCAACATCCGCAGCTACGCGGAGACCATCCAGGAGAACCCCGACCTGCCCCCGGAGATGATGAGCAACTTCCTGGGGGTCATCCTCAACGAGACCGACCGCATGACCCACATCGTCCAGGACCTGCTGACCCTGTCCCGGTTCGACTCCGGCCACAGCGAGCTGAATATCTCCGTCTTCGCCTTCGGGGATATGCTCCGGGACTGCTACCAGGCGGTGCGGATGGAGGCCCAGCGCCACCAGCACGTCCTCACCCTGGACGGGGACCGGGGCCTGCCCCAGATCAAGGCCGACCGGGACCGGATCCTTCAGGTGGTCATGAACATCCTGTCCAACGCCATCAAGTACACCCCCGACGGGGGCCGCATCCGCATGACCGCCGGCAAGACGGCGGAGACCGTGTGGGTGGAGGTCCGGGACAACGGCATCGGCATCCCCGAGCAGGACCGGTCCCGGATCTTCGACCGGTTCTACCGGGTGGACAAGGCCCGCTCCCGGGAGTCCGGCGGCACCGGCCTGGGCCTCTCCATCGCCCGGGAGATCGTCAGCCGTCATGACGGCAGCCTCAGCCTGGTGGACCGGGAAGGTCCCGGCACCACCGTCCGGCTGGAGCTGCGGATCGGAGGGCCGTTGGAATGAGGGACGGGCGATTCGCGGCCAGGCAGCTCCGCCGGCGCAAGCGGAACCTGGCCCGGGCGGAAAACATTGCCATTGTGGCCCTGGCCCTTCTGGCCCTCCTTCTGGCGGGGAAGACGGGGATGATCCAGCAGACCCTTCCTGTCCTGGGCGGCGCCCAGACCATGGAGGGGGGCTACACCGTGGGCCCCGCCATCTCCCTGGCAGGGGAGGCTCCCGTGCGGCTCATGCTCCGGGACCGGGAGGAGCGCTGCGGCGTGGAGTATGACCAGACCACCGTGGACGACCTCTACGACGGTGGCCTTTCCGACTTCCTGGACGGCAGCCTTCGGGCCATGGAGCCCCCCGCCGGCATCCGGGAGGACGCCTGGCAGGAGACCATCACCGGCGCCGACCAGTGGGTCTTTTACGATTTCCTTTACGACATCACCTTTGACCAGCAGGAGAGCCAGGGGGCCGGCACAGGCCGCCTCTTCCTGGTGACTGTCAAGGGGGGACAGGCGGACACCATCTCCTTCTACAACGAGACCGACCGCTCCTATTACAGCGCCAAGGTCCGGGAGGAGGTGGACCTGCCCGCCCTCTCCCCGGAGCCCAACGGGGCCCGGTTCGCCTTTGAGGACCAGTCTGTGTCCCAGATTCTCTCTCCCTATATGATGATCCTGCGCCAGGCCCCCGCCTGCACCATGTACACCGCCTCTGATCCTCTCCTGAGCATGGACGCCCAGGGGTGGAACGACCTGCTGGAGTCCCTGGACTTCAACGCCAAGGCGGTCTCGCCCTATACCACCGCCACGGGCAGCGTCATCCGGGAGGGGGCGGACACCCTGCGGCTGATGAACGACGGCGCCATCCAGTTCCACGGCTCAGAGAGCGGGGAGAACCGCTATGTAGCCCTCTCCTCCCGGCAGAAGGACCTGCAGCTCAAGGCCCAGGAGATCCTGGACCGGGCCACCGGGGACCTGCGGGGCCCCGCCCGGTTGTGCTGCCGGAGCGTCCGGACCCTGGAGGACGGCCAGACGGAGCTGATCTTTACCTACGTCCTGAACGGCGCCCGGGTCCAGATGTGGGGCGAGGGCTGGGGCGCCCGGTTCCTCTTCCGGGACAACGTGGTCACCGCCTACACCATCCTCATGCGCGGCTACAGCGACTCGGGGCTTCTCTGCCGCCTCCTGCCGGCGCGGCAGGCGGCGGCGGCGGCCTCCGCCATGGGCCGCCGGGGGGCGGAGCTCCAGGTGACCTATCAGGACGACGGCGGCCAGCAGAGCCTGGCTAGCTGGACCGTCCGGGAACCGAGGTGAGACGGGGATGGAACGATCCAAAGTAAAGCTGACGGTGATCTTCCTGCTCATTGTCCTGGACCTCTGCCTCCTGGGCATCGTGGCTTACCAGAACCACAGCGCCCGGGTCTATGAGCAGGTCACCCGGGACCAGGCCCTTCTCTTCCTGGAAAACCACGGCATCCACGCGGCGGAGGAGACCATCCCCTGGGAGACTGCGCTGGAGGTCCCGGCGAAAAAGCTGCCGGAGTACATCCTCCCGGAGACCCCTCTGCCGGCCGCCGGCCTGGGGGAGAGCTACGAGGTGCGCACCATGCGCCGTCCGGAGACTCTTCTGGCGGACTTTGCCCGGGGGGCGGACCGGCTCAATGTCCGCTGCACAGAGCTCACCGCCGTCACCGAGGGCTACGCCTATGTGGCCCAGGCCGACCGGGCGGTCCTCACCCCCGTCTGGGTGCTGGAGACCGACGGCGGCACCTACTACCTGGACTGCTATGACGGCACCCTCCGGCAGTCATTGTAATTGCATCGAAACGAAACACGCCCCGCTTCCGTTGCTTGGGAAGCGGGGCGTGTGTTTTGCAGAGAGGGAATCGTATCAGTTGATTTTCAGGCTCTCCCACAGCTCGTTCATGTAGCTGAGGATGTCGTCAGAGAGGTTCTGGTAGGCGTAGGAATTGTACCGTTCCTTGAAGTCGTCCATGGGCGGATAGAGGATCTCCATGGCCTCCTCGCCCATCTCGTCGATGTAATCCTCGCTCTCATAGACCAGGGCGTTGGGGCAGGCATAGTAGATATACTCGGCATTGGCGATGGCAGCCTCTTCACTGAGCATATAGTCGATGAAGATCTCTGCCAGCTCCTTGTGCTGGGCGCAGGAGGGAATGCACATGGAATCGAAGAAATAGTTGGTGGCGGGGGGATAGTAGAACTGGAGGTCCACAGAATCCGCCTGGGCGTCAGCCATTGTGAAATAGTCCCCGGCATAGTAGGCGCCGATGTCCGCCTCTCCGGACTCCATTGCGTTGAAGATCTCGTCCATGACGTAGGCCTTGATCATAGGCCGCTGCGCCTGAAGCTCCGCCAGGGCCTGGTCCCACTGGGCCTTGTCCCCGGTGTTCACGTCGATGCCCAGCTTATACATGGCGGTGCCGAAGGCGTCCCGGGAGTTGTTGAATTGGAGGATGCGCCCGGCGTACTTGGGGTTCCACATCAGGTCCCAGTCTCCGATGTCTGCCTCGTCCACCTGGTTGGCGTTGTAGATGATGCCCACCACGCCGTAGGTGTAGGGGACGGTGTACTCGTCGTTGGGGTCATAATAAAGCCCCCGGAACTGCTCGCCGATGTACTTGTAGTTGGGGATGTTGTCGTAATCCAGGGGCAGGAGCATATCCTCTGCGATGAGCCGGGCGATCATATAGTCCGAGGGGACAATGACATCATAGCTCACGGAGCCGCTTTTCAGCTTGGCGTACATATCCTCGTTGCTGGCATAGGTGGAGTAGTTGACCCGGATCTTCTGTCCGTACTCCTCCTCATACCACTTTTCAAAGGCCTTGATGGTGTCCAAAGAGCCCTCGGAGCCGTCGGAGATATACTCGCCCCAGTTGTAGACGTTCAGCTCAAGCTGCTGGGCCCGGCCGGCGAAGGAGACCGCCAGGGCCAGCACCGCTGCTCCCCCCAGCACCGACAGGGCAAGGGTGCGCTTGGCCTGGGGAGAGAGGGGCTTCCGCTCCTTTTTCCGCTTGGCCTTGGCCAGGCGGCGCTCCTGGGCGGTCTCCTCGTCCATCAGGTTGCTGATGATCAGCAGGGCCAGGATGGCGAAGAAGATCAGGGTGGCCAGGGCGTACATCTTGGGGGTCACCGTCTTCTTGGTCATGCTGTAGATCCGGATGGGCAGCGTCTCAAAGCCGTTGCCCGCCGTGAAGTAGCTGATGACGAAGTCGTCCAGGGAGAGGGTGAAGGCCATGATGAGGCCCGTGAGGACGCCGGGCATGATCTCCGGCAGCTCCACCTTCAGGAAGGCCCGCATGGGGGTGCAGCCCAGGTCCATGGCGGCCTCCGGCAGGGACTTGTCCATCTGCCGGAGCTTGGGGAGGACCTGGAGGATGACATAGGGCAGGCAGAAGGTGATGTGGGCGATGAGCATGGTCCAGAAGTTCAGGCTGGTGCCCAGGCCCATGAGCCGCCCCGCGAAGACGAAGAGGAGCATCAGGGAGATGCCGGTGATGATGTCGGGGTTGACCATGGGGATGTTGGTCACGGTGTTCATGGCCGAGCGCATGGTGCGGCTTCTGAGCTTGTTGATGCCCACCGCCGCCGCCGTCCCCAGGATGGTGGAGAGGATGGAGGCGGACAGGGCCAGGATGAGGGTGTTTTTCAGGGCCCCCAGGGTGTTGGTGTCGTGGAGGAGCTCCTGATACCAGTGGAGGGAGAACCCGGAGAACACCGACAGGCTGTTGCCGCTGTTGAAGGAGAAGACCAGCAGGATGGCAATGGGGGCGAAGAGGAAGAGGAAGATGAGGGCTGTATAGACTTTTGCGATGGGTCTCATGGCTTACAGACCTCCTTCCACGCGGCGCCCCGCCAGCTTGCGCATGAGGCCCATGCACAGCAGCAGAACGATCATCAGCACGAAGGCGATGGCCGCGGCAAAATGCAGATTGTTGGCGACATACTGCCCCTCGATGGCGTCGCCGATGAGGAAGAACTTGCCGTCGCCCAGCTTTTGGGAGATGTAGAAGGTGCTGATGGAGGGGATGAGCACCATGGTGACGCCGGAGATGACCCCGGGCAGGCTCAGGGGCCACACCACCCGCTTCAGGACCCCCCAGCCGCTGCATCCCAGGTCCCGGGCGGCCTCCAGCAGCTTGGGGTCCAGCTTGGCCAGGATGGAGTAGAGGGGGAGGATCATGTAGGGGAAGTAGTCGTAGACCATGCCGATGACCACCGCCGCCTCGGTGCCGATGATGTGGACGGCGGGGAGGTGGAGGGTGGTCAGGAAGTTGTTGAAGATGCCCTTGTCCTGCAAAATGGTCATCCAGGCGTAGGTCCGGATGAGGAAGTTCATCCACATGGGGATCATGATGATGGTCATGAAGGTCCGCTGGACCCGGGGGGCCGCCCGGGCCATGATGTAGGCGATGGGGTAGCCGAAGGCCAGACAGATGACCGTGGAGATCACCGCCAGCTTCAGGGACCGCCAGAAGATCAGCAGATAGGTGCGGACCTCCTGGGCGCTGCCGTCGGACCCGATCACCGTGGAGGTGGCGGTAAAGAACCGCTTCACGTTGTCCAGGGTGAAGTGGAAGGCATTGTCGGTGAAGGCGTAGTAGGCCACGAAGACCAGGGGGACCAGGATGAACAGCACCGCCCACACCGTGTAGGGAGCCAGAGCTGCCCGGTCCGCCGTGGCGACGCGGGCACGCTGCCGGGAGACGGTGTCTTTCACGCCTTCACCTCCCCTTCCACTGCCTCCTCCATTTCGTCAGAGAAGAAGGAGTAGTCGCCGTAGAGGTCGGAGTATTCGGATTTCTTCATGATATGGATGGCGTCGGGGTCCAGCTTGATGCCGATGTGCTCGCCCACGTCCACGAAGTCCGTGGTCTGGATCATCCACTTGAAGCCCCCCACGTCCACGATGATCTCGTAGTGGACCCCCATGAAGGTGACGGAGGTGACCACGCCGGCCACCTGGCCCTCCTCCAGAGAGACGATGTCCACGTCCTCGGGCCGGACCACCACGTCCACGGCCTCGTTGTAGCCGAAGCCCTTGTCCAGGCAGTCGAAGGTCTGGCCGGAGAAGGTCACCCGGAAGTCCTCCAGCATGAAGCCGTCCAGGATGTTGCTCTCCCCGATGAAGTCGGCCACAAAGGCGTTGATGGGCTCGTTGTAAATGTCGATGGGAGTGCCGATCTGGTGGATCTTGCCCTCGGACATGACCACCACCGTGTCCGACATGGACAGGGCCTCCTCCTGGTCGTGGGTGACGAAGATGAAGGTGATCCCCGTCTGCTTCTGGATCTTCTTCAGCTCCACCTGCATATCCTTCCGGAGCTTCAGGTCCAGGGCGCCCAGGGGCTCGTCCAGCAGGAGGACCTGGGGCTGGCCGATGAGGGCCCGGGCGATGGCCACCCGCTGCTGCTGGCCGCCGGAGAGGGAGGTGATGTTCCGGCGCTCAAAGCCGGACAGGGCCACCAGGGAGAGCATCTCCGTGACCCGCTTCTCGATCTCGTCCTTGGGGACCTTCTTCTCCCGGAGGGGGAAGGCCACGTTCTCAAAGACGTTCAGGTGGGGGAAGAGGGCGTACTTCTGAAAGACCGTGTTCACGTTCCGCTGGTGGGGGGGCACGTCGTTGATGACCTGTCCCAGAAAGACCACCTCCCCCTCGTCGGGGGTCTCGAAGCCGCCGATGAGCCGGAGCAGGGTGGTCTTGCCGCACCCCGAGGGGCCCAGCAGGGTGAGAAACTCGTTGTCGTAGATGTCCAGATTGATGCCCTTCAGCACGGGTTCCCCGTCGAAGGACTTGGTGATGTTTTTCAGCTCGATGATTTTTTTCATACACACACCCTCTCCCGAAAAATGCAAAAAAGTGACGGCAGGCCCATTGGCATGCCGTCACTTGTCGATCCATGAAAAAGAATGCGTCAAACACGCAGGCGGAAGGATCAAAACGTCGTTTTAGAGTCTATATAGCAAGAAACTTACTTTTACTACTCTTATTGAACATTTCACAAGTTCGGGATGCCCAAGGGGCACTGGTTGATACTATTTTCCAGCCAAACCACCGAATATGGTTTGGCTGCCATGGGCATCCGCCCATGGCGGCCGCACAGAAGGTGCGGCCGGAAAAGTCGTGCAATATCTGATCCTGCAAACCTTTGGTTTGCAGACTACGGCGAATCGCCGCGGCGGATAAAAATAAATGTTTTATCCGAGATCAGTATTATAGTCACCAACTTATAAAACCTGGGTATTTTCCAACCCAATGAGCGCCTCCCCTGTGGAGCTCGCTCAGTCAATAAGGCAACAGAAGTTGCCGCCGCGTTACGCGGAGCTCGGCATTCGACCCGGCTGTCCGTATGGCCTTGGCCCTTGGAGCACAAGGCTCCTCCGGCGGTCGTGTTTCTTTGGAAAGACTCGAAAAAACGCGCCTGATTTTCCATTGAAATATTGTAGCTACTTTATCAGAGTTCCCCCCCGGTGTCAAGCGAATCGGGCGGAATTTGTTTCTTTTTCTGCGATGATCCGCGAAAAACCGGGCCTTCCGGCTGGAAGACCCGGTCTCATACTAGTCTCAATTAAAAAGCTTGAAAAGCTTTTTATAGCGCCGAAGGCGCGTTTGAGACTGTAGTCTCAATTAAAAAGCTTGAAAAGCTTTTTATAGCGCCGAAGGCGCGTTTGAGACTGCATGAGACGGTATGACGCGCTTGCGCGGCATGAGCGTGCGTAGCACGCGGATTCCCAAATTAAAGCTTTTAATTTGGGAATAGTATCAGAGACGTCAGAACCGTGCGATCCCCGCCCGCCGGGCCTCGGCGGCCACGGCGTCCGCCACTGCCTGGGCGGCGGAGCGGTCCAGGGGAGAGGGAAGGATGCGGTCGGCGGTGGGCTCATCCACCATATCCGCCAAGGCTTTTGCCGCCGCGTATTTCATCCCCTCGGTGATCTGCACCGCCCCGCAGGACAGGGCCCCCTTGAAGAGGCCGGGGAAGACCAGCACGTTGTTGATCTGGTTGGGGAAGTCCGACCGGCCGGTGCCCACCACGGCGGCCCCGTGGGCCTTTGCCACGTCGGGCATGATCTCGGGGACGGGGTTGGCCATGGAGAGGATGATGGGGTCCCTGGCCATGGTCTCCACCATCTCGCCGGTGACCAGGCCGGGCCGGGAGACGCCGATGAAGACGTCGGCCCCCCGCAGAGCGTCGGCCAGCAGACCCTCCCGGCGGTGCTTGTTGGTCATCCCCGCCAGCTCGGCGTGGTGGGGGGCCAGCTTGGGGTCCCCGGCCCGGAGGATGCCGTCCTTGTCGCAGAGGATTAGGTCCCCCGCCCCCCAGTCGGACAGCAGCCGGGCCGCCGCGCCGCCGGCGGCGCCGATGCCGTTGATGACGATGGTGACGTCCTCCTTCTTCTTGCCCACCACCTTCAGGGCGTTGGTCAGGGCGGCGGTGATGACCACGGCGGTGCCGTGCTGGTCGTCGTGGAAGACGGGGATGTCGCAGAGCTCCTTCAGCCGCCGCTCCACCTCGAAGCACCGGGGGGCGGAGATGTCCTCCAGGTTGATGCCCCCGAAGCTTTTGGAGATAAGGGCGATGGTCTTCACCATCTCATCCACGTCCTGGGTGTCCAGGCAGATGGGGAAGGCGTCCACCCCGGCGAACTCCTTGAAGAGGACGCATTTGCCCTCCATGACGGGCATCCCCGCCAGGGGGCCGATGTTGCCCAGACCCAGCACGGCGGAGCCGTCGGTGATGACGGCCACCATGTTCTGCCGGCGGGTGAGGGCGAAGGACAGGGAGGGGTCCTTCTGGATCTCCAGACAGGGGGCCGCCACCCCGGGGGTGTAGGCCAGGGAGAGGTCCTTCTGGGTCTGGATGGGGCAGCGGGAGACCACCTCCAGCTTGCCCTTGAGCTGTTTATGCAGCTCCAGAGATTCTGCGCTGATATCCATGGGTCAGGTTCCTTTCGTCGGAAATTCGTATTATATCATCTCTTCCGGGTGGAAGGCCCGGTCGAATTCCTCCGGGGCGAAGAGCCCCAGGCGGAGGGCGGCCTCCTTCAGGGAGATGTTCTCCCGGAGGGCCAGCTTGGCGATCTTCGCGCCGTTTTCATACCCCACGATGGGGGTCAGGGCGGTGACGGTCATGAGGGACCGGTCCAGGTTTTCCGCCATCTTCTCCCGGTTGGCCCTGATCCCGCTGAGACAGCGTTTGGTAAAGGACTCCACCCCGTCGGACAGCAGCCGGACGGACTGGAGGTAGTTGTAGGCCAGCACGGGCATATAGACGTTGAGCTCAAAGTTCCCCTGGGAGGCGGCAAAGCCCACCCCGGCGTCGTTGCCCATGACCTGGACGGCCACCATGGTCAGGGCCTCGCACTGGGTGGGGTTGACCTTCCCGGGCATGATGGAGGAGCCGGGCTCGTTCTCCGGCAGGAAGATCTCTCCCAGGCCGTCGCGGGGCCCGGAGGCCAGCCACCGCACGTCGTTGGCCAGCTTCATCAGGTCCCCCGCCAGGGCCTTCAAAGCCCCGTGGGAGAAGGCCACCGCGTCCTTGGAGGACAGGGCGTGGAACTTGTTGGGGGCGGTCCGGAAGGGGAGGCCCGTCCGCTCCGCCACCTCCGCCGCCGCGGCCTCGGCAAAGCCCGGCGGGGCGTTGAGGCCGGTGCCCACGGCGGTGCCCCCCAGGGCCAGCTCGTAGAGGCCGTCCAGGGAGGCTTCGATCATGGCCCGGCTGTGCTCCACCATGGACCGCCAGCCGCTGATCTCCTGGCCGAAGGTGATGGGCACCGCGTCCTGGAGATGGGTCCGGCCGGTTTTGACCACGTCCCTGTTCTCCTCCTCCAGCCGGCGCAGGCAGGCGGTGAGGCCCTCCAGGGCGGGGAAGAGGCGCTTGCGCACCGCCGTGGCGGCGGCGATGTGAAGGGCGGTGGGGAAGGTGTCGTTGGAGCTCTGGGACATATTCACGTGGTCGTTGGGGTGGAGAAGGGCCTTGCCGGCGAGCTCATTGCCCCGGTTGGCGATGACCTCGTTGCAGTTCATGTTGCTCTGGGTGCCGCTGCCCGTCTGCCACACGGCCAGGGGGAAGTGCCCCCGGAGGGACCCCTCCAGGATCTCCCGGCAGACCGTCTGGATGATCTCCGCCCGCTCCCGGTCCAGCTTGCCCAGGGCGCAGTTGGCGGCGGCGCAGGCGGCCTTGAGGTGGGCGAAGGCCCGGATGAGGTCGGCGGGCATCTTCTCCGTGCCGATGGGGAAGTTTTCCAGGCTCCGCTGGGTCTGGGCCCCCCAGTATTTGTCGGCGGGGACGTTGACCTCGCCCATGGTGTCGTGTTCGATGCGATACTCCAAAGGTTCGTTCCTCCTTTTGCGGGATCAGGCCTCGCCGTACCACCGGAAATGCCACAGGGTGGACTGCCACAGCCCGTCGGCCACCTCGCCGATGGTGCCGGAGGCGGTGTCCCTCCGCACCCGGTCAGGGCAGAAGGCATAGTGCTCCTTGGCGGCCTCCATGGCCTCCTCCCGGTCGATGACCTTGGGCAGGACGAATTCCATGGCGCCGTATCCCATGGCGGCGGGGACCGCCTTGTACTTGTCATACCAGTATTTGCAGATGGCCAGCAGCTCGCCGGTCTCGGGCACCCCGCCGGCGCCGCCCACAGGGAGGTAGGCCGGGGCCTTCCACCCTTCGGCGGTGGGCAGACGGAGCATCAGGGTCTCCATGGGCTTTCCCTCCCGGTCCAGGCAGGAGAGGAAGTGGATCTGCTCCTTGGACCCGGTGATCTCCCCCAGAACGGTCTGGGGGACCTCCGGGGTCTCGGCCTCGGCGGCGAAGGCCTCCCGCCACCGGCGCTCCAGAATGGCCTTCCCGTCGGCGGGCTCGGCGGCCAGGGCGGTTTCCGGGGAGGGGAGGCCGCCGGCGTCCTGGAGAGCGGACAGATGGGCGTCCAGGTCCTCGGTCACCGGCACCAGGACGGGGGTGAACCCCTGGCCTCTGGCCTCCTTGGCCGTCCGCCGGAAGAACCGCATGAGAGCGTCGGCGGGGACCTTGTCGGGGATGGACTTGTAGGGCAGGGCCAGCTTCTTCTGGATCCCCGCCGCCAGGTCGCTGGGGGGGATGTCCTCGCTGCCCCGCTTCCGGCGGCTGATGATCCAGGCCACGACGAGCCACAGCACGCCGCTGCCGATGTGGAGGGCCAGGCTCTGTCCGCTGCCGGTGTGGTGGGTCAGCTCGCTGAAGGCCCGGCTCAGGCTGAAGATGCCCAGGACGAAACAGGCCCCGGTGAGGATGCTCCGGATGTTGATTTTCTTCTTCATGACGGCTCACAGCTCCAATTCCAGTTGAGAGAAGATCTCCGAGAAGGTCCCGGCGTCCCGGATGAGGAGCCCGGCGATCTTGTCGAAGACCAGGGGCGGGGTGTTGAAGAGGACCAGCTTGTGCCCCTGGTAGGCCTTGAGCAGGTTGGGGACGGGGAACTCGTCCATTGAGGACCCGTCCACCAGCAGCACGTCGGCGGCCTTCACCAGCTCCATCCCCTGGGCCAGCAGGTCCAGGTCGTAGGGCTCCTCTCCCAGCACGATGGCCGGGCGGACGAAGTCGCCGCACATATCCACGTTGCAGTAGGCGATGGGGGTGGGGCTGTCGGGGATGTAGGAGAAGTCCAGGAACTTCTCGCACTTGGCGCACCAGTTGCGCATCATGGAGCCCCGGAGCTCCAGGACATTCCTGCTGTCCGCCTCCTGGTGGATGCCGTCGATGTTCACGGTGAGGATGGCCTTGAGCTTCCCGGCCTGCTCCAGCTTCGCCAGGGTCTCGTGGGCGAAGGAGGGCTTGGCCTCCAGCATGGGCTGGAGCATCCGGTCCCGGAAGAACTTGTAGAAAAAGAAGGGATACCGCTGGAGAAAGGATACCTTCAGGATCTCCTGGGGGGTGTACCGATAGGTGTCCAGAAAGCCCTCCTCCATGATCCGGTAGTCGGGGAAGCCTGCCTCCTTGGAGAAGTCCCGGCCGGTGATGCACACGATGTTGTCGCTCTCGGTGATCCACTTTTTCAGGGTGTAAAATTCAGAGATCACAGCAGCTCCTCCCCGCCTCAGCGGACCACGATCTGGGAGAGGACCTCTCCGATGGGGGCGGTGATGACCAGGTCCGCCAGGCTGTCCATGGAGGTCTGGGACTTGTTGATGAGCACCCGCTTCTTCCCCTGGTAGTAGTTCACAAAGCTGGCGGCGGGGTAGACCACCAAAGAGGTGCCGCCGATGATGAGCATATCCGCCTTGCGGATGGCCTCGATGGACTCATGGATCACGTCGGCGTCCAGCCCCTCCTCATAGAGGACCACGTCGGGCCGGATGATGCCGGTGCAGTTCCCGTTGGTGCAGCGGGGGATGCCGGTGGTCTTGGAGATGGCAGTGATGGGATACTTCTTCCCGCACCGGGGGCAGTAATTGCGCAGGGTGGAGCCGTGGAGCTCCCAGACCACCTTGCTGCCGGCGGCCTGGTGGAGCCCGTCGATGTTCTGTGTGACCACGGCCTTGAGCTTCCCGGCGGCTTCCAGCTCCGCCAGCTTCCGGTGGGCGGCGTTGGGCTTGGCCCCCTCAATGATCATTTTGTCCCGGTAGAACCGGTAGAACTCTGCCGGCTGCTCATAGAAAAAGGTGGCGCTGAGGATGGTCTCCGGGGGATAGTCGTAGGTCTGGTTGTACAGCCCGTCCACGCTGCGGAAGTCGGGGATGCCGCTCTCGGTGGACACCCCGGCGCCGCCGAAGAAGACGATGTTGCTGCTCTCGTCGATCCACTGCTGCAGGGTACGGATGTTCTCTTCCATGATGATACCTCCTCTGTGGCGTATATGGTTTCTCTGGTCCTGGTTGGATGGGATCAATCATCCCAGTCATCATAGTCCCGGCGGCGGGGACGGCGGTCGTCCCGTCGGTAAGACCGGTCGTCATAGCCTCTGCTGTCGTAGCCTCGCTGGCTGTAGCCTCTGCCGCTTCGGTCGTCGTAGCCCCGGCGGGCGTTTCGTTCATAGTCCCGCTGGCGCTGGGCGGCGGACCGGGTGGCGTAGTACCGCTCCTGTTCCCGGAGAGCCTGCTCCCGCCTGGCCTGTTCCTCCTGCCAGCGGCGCTCCAGCTCCTCCTGGCGGCGGCGCTCCCGGTCCCGGCGGCGCTCCGCCTCTTCCTCCTGGCGGCGGCGGCGCTCGGCCTCCTGATGGCGGCGCAGGCGTCTGGCCTCCTCCTCCTGCTGGCGGCGGATCCGCTCTTCCTCCTCCCGGCGCTTCCGCTCCTCTTCCTGGATGCGGCGGCGCTCCGCCTGCTGGGCGGCGTAGGCGGCCTTTTCCCGGGCGGTCTGTTCCCTGCGGAGCTGTGCCTCCTGACGGCGGATGGCCTGGCGCTCCTGCCGGGCCTTCTTGCGGATCTGATGCTGCTCGCTGAGATACCGGCGGGTGACGCCGACGACGATGAGGATCAGGGCCACCAGCAGGGCCAGCCGGACATAGAGGTTCCCCAGGACTATATTGACCCCGGAGACAAAGGCCAGGAAGGGGGAGTAGGACACGTCGCTGACGGCGGCCATGTCCACGGTGCCGAAGTCCTGGCCGTTGTAGATGACGGTCACTGAGCCCAGCACGTCCCCGGCGTTGATGGGGGCGGAGGGTTCCTCCTTCTCCAGATGGAGCCGGAGCTCCAGCAGGTCCGTGTCATACTCCCCGGGCACCAGGGTCTTGACCGACTCCGTGGGCTGGAGGACCACATGGGTGGCCTGGAAGGAGTTCTTCACGGGGATCTCCTGGAGATAGGTTTCGCTGCTCAGCAGGGTGGCCGGGCTGAAGCTGGTGAAGCCCCAGTCCAGCAGCTTCCTGCTCTCGATGAACTGGTTCCGGATGGGGTTGCCCCACTTGTCCGTGGGGTTGTCCGCCCCCAGGACCACGGAGACCAGGGTGTGGCCCTTCTTCTTGGCGGCGGCGCAGAGACAGTATCCGGCCTGGCCGGTGCTGCCGGTCTTGATGCCGATGGTGCCGCTGTAGACATAGCCGGGGTACTTGTACCGGGCCAGCAGGCCGTTGGTGTTGTAGAGCTGCCGGGGCTCGCTCATGTTGGTGGCGGCGGTGTCGTACCGGCCGGTGGAGACGATCTCCCGGAAGGGCGCGTGGGTCATGGCCTCCTTGGCCATGCGGTAGATATCCCAGGCGGTGGTGTAGTGGTCGTCGTCGTGGAGGCCGTGGGGATTGACGAAATGGGTGCCTGTCATGCCCAGCTCCTCCGCCCGCTGGTTCATCCGCTCCACGAAGGTGGGGATGTCCCCGGCCACAGTGATGGCCAGGGCGTTGGCCGCCTCGTTGGCGGAGGCCAGCATCAGGCAGTAGAGCAGGTCGTTGACGGTGACCTCCTCCCCGGCGAGAAGGCCGGCGGTGGAGGAATCATCGGTCACGTCCGCCAGAGCCTCCGGCGGGATGGTCACCACCGTGTCCATGGACAGCTCTCCCCGGCCGATGGCCTCCAGGGTCAGCAGGCAGGTCATGATCTTGGTGATGCTGGCGGGGTAGCGGGTCTCGTTGGCGTCCTGCTCGTAGAGGAGCTGTTCGGTGTCCAGGTCGATGAGCAGGGCGGATTTGGCGTTGATGGTGATCTCCGGCACGCCGGGATAGGAGACAGCGCCGGCCCAGGGGACCAGAAGGGCGGCCAGCAGGACCAGGGTCATGGTCAGCCCGGCGGCGCGGGTGAGAATAGGTTTCATGAGGTCAGGCTCCCTCGATCGTAAGTATAGTCGCAATCATTGTACCACATTTTTTCCGTTTGCGACACGGGAATTGCGGAATCTGTAAAAAAAGTTCCCGCCGCGCCTTCTCCGTCCCTTTCCCTTGCATTTTTCAGGGGAAAACGATATGATATATAGAAAAGAATGGAAAGAGAAAAAACCGGGGATGAACGGGAGGCGGACGCGATGAAACGACCGGTCTGGACCCAGCGGCGGCTGGAGACGATCACCCTGCTCCTCACCGCCCTGTTCGTCGCCCTCACCCTCCTGTGGTTTCTGATCCCCCGGGGGGACCCGGCGGCCCCCACTGCGGTGACTGCCGCCCACAGTCTCCGGACGGCCAAGCCCCAGGAGACCCCCGACGCTCCGGGCATCCTGGAGGGGGAGGTCCTGGACCTGAACACCGCCTCGGAGGCCGACCTGACCCGCCTGCCGGGGATCGGCGAGAAGCGGGCGGCGGACATCGCCGCCTGGCGGGAGGAGAACGGCGGCTTTGCCGCCGAGGAAGAGCTCATGGAGGTCAGCGGCATCGGCGAGGGGACCTACGAACGGGTGGCCCCGTACATCACCGTCGGCGAAGAGGAGGAGGGAGGAGCCCATGGCGCGGATACTGGTAGTTGACGACGAGAAGGTCATGGTGAAGGGGATCCGCTTCAACCTGGAAAACGAGGGCTATGAGGTGGATGTGGGCTACAACGGCCGCCAGGCGGTGGACATGGCCCGGGCTGCGGCCTACGATCTCATCATCCTGGACCTGATGATGCCCGAGCTGGACGGCCTGGAGGCCTGCATGGAGATCCGGACCTTCTCCACCGTCCCCATCATCATGCTCACCGCCCGGGGGGAGGACACGGACAAGCTCCTGGGCTTTGAATACGGGGCGGACGACTATATCACCAAGCCCTTCAACATCCTGGAGGTGAAGGCCCGGGTGAAGGCCCTTCTCCGCCGGTCCTCCGTGGGCCGGCGGCAGCCCGACCGGGAGCGCAGGACCCTGGGGGGCCTGACCATCGACAGCGCCGCCCGGTCCCTCTGGAAGGGGGAGGACCCCGTGGAGCTCACCGCCCGGGAGTTCGACCTGCTGGAGCTGCTCATGAAGAACCCCGGCCGGGTCTACAGCCGGGAGCAGCTTCTCAACCAGGTCTGGGGCTATGAATATACCGGCGAGTACCGCACGGTGGACGTCCACATCCGCCGGATCCGGGAAAAGGTGGAGGAGGACCCGGCCAACCCCGCCCTGCTGCGGACCAAATGGGGCGTGGGTTACTATTTTGACGGGAAATAATACGGGAAATCATACCGGATTCTGCCCATCCGTCCTGCAAGGAGGTGTACGCCCATGGTCCCTGCCCGCCCCTCTGTCCTGCACTCCATGCAGCTCCGGATGGCCATGGGCTACGGCCTGGTCATCGCGGTGCTGCTGGTGCTGCTGAATACCTACCCCCTGCTTATGACCCAGAACCTGATGTTCCGGTCCCAGCAGACCGCCCTGGAGAACCAGGCGGCCCTGGTGGTCAACAGCCTGACCACCGCCGACGAGCTCACCGCCGAGACCCTGGAGCAGGCCATCGCCCCCCTGGACGAGCTGGACGCCGACCGGATCCTGGTCACCGACGAGGCCGGCCTGGTCCTCTACGACACCGGGGAGGCCCCCGCGGTGGGGAAGTACATCCTCACCGGGGATGTGGTCTCCGCCCTCCGGGGCAACGACGCCTTTTCCAGCCGGTTCATCGGCGGGGCCTTTCAGAGCCGGGCCTCCGCCCCGGTGATGACCCGGGGGACCGTGGTGGGCGCCGTGTGCCTCTGGCAGCGGGACGAGGGCCAGGGCCTCCTGCTGGGGGAGATCCAGCGGAACCTCCGCCTGGTCTCCCTGGTGGTGGGGCTGGTGGTCCTGACCATCTTTGCGATCTTCTCCACCCGGCTCACCAGCCGGGTGAGCACCCTGCTGGGGGGCATCCGCACCGTCCGGGCCGGCGAGTACACCCACCGGGTGTCGGTCACCGGCCACGACGAGCTGGCCCAGCTTGCCGACGAGTTCAACCAGCTCACCGGCCGCCTTCAGGCCACGGAGGAGGAGCGCCGCCGGTTCGTCTCCGACGCCTCCCATGAATTAAAGACCCCTCTGGCCTCCATCCGCCTCATGACCGACACCATCCTCCAGGACGAGGCCATCGACCGGGAGACCACCCGGGAGTTCGTGGCGGACATCGGGGAGTCGGCGGACCGGCTCATCCACATCAGCCAGGAGCTCCTGGCCCTCAACCGCCTGGACGAGGCCCGAACCTCCCCCCGGGAGCGGGTGGACGTCAATGCCCGGGCGGAGCAGACCTGCCGGATGCTGGCCCCCCTGGCCCGGGAGGCCGGGGTCACGGTGGAGAACGATCTGGGAGAGGACTGCGTGGCCTGCTGCGACCCCGAGGACGTGAGCCAGATCTTCCGGAACCTCATGGAGAACGCCATCAAATACAATGTCCCCGGCGGGGCGGTCACCGTGTCTACCCGCCGGGCGGAGGACCATGTCCTGCTGGAGGTGGCCGACACCGGCATGGGCATCCCCGCGGAGGACCGGGAGCGGATCTTTCAGCGGTTCTACCGGGTGGACAAGGCCCGGTCCCGGGCCGCCGGCGGCACCGGCCTGGGGCTGTCCATCGTCCAGGACACCGTCCGCCTCCACGGCGGGACCATCGACGTCCGGCCGAGAGAGGGGGGCGGCACGGTCTTTTCCGTGTCCCTGCCCGCCTGGCGAGAGGAGGGGACGCCATGAAGCGGATCATCCTGTCTCTCCTGCTTTTTGCGGTCCTGTTCCCCGCCGCCGGCTGTGTCCGGGCCGCGGTGGAGGGGCCGGTGTACCAGGTCTATTTCCTCTCTGAGGAGGTGGAGCGGGACCTGGCCCTGGTCCCCGAGGGGCGGAGCCTCCCCGAGGGAGAGGACCCCATCGAGGCCCTGCTGGCCATTCTGCTGGAGGGCCCGGAGAGCGAGGAGCTGACCAGCCCCTTCCCCGCCGGCGTCACCCTCCGGGGGTGGGAGCTGAAGGACGGGGTGGTCACCGTGGACTTCTCCGCCCGATACGCCGCCCTGTCCGGGGTGGCCCTGACCCTGGCCGACTACAGCGTGGTGGACACCCTCTGCCAGTTGGAGACCGTGGACGCCGTGGAGATCACGGCGGACGGCGACCGCCTGACCTACCGGGACCACCAGCGGATGACCGCCTCAGACGCCTGGACCCTGGAGGAGATCGAGGCGGAAGAACCATAACAGCAGAACTCGTTCCAGCCCGCGCCGACGGGCTGAGATCAAAGCAGGAGGGTTTGCCATGCCAGATCAAGTGACGGAAGAAACAGAGGAACAGGCCCCGAAACGCAAAGGCAGAAAACTGCTGCTTTTGGGGCTTCTGCTCCTGATGTTGGCCGCCGGGATCACCGCGGCCCTGACCTATCATATCGTCTCTGGGGATACCGCCCCGCCGGTGCTGCCCCCGGACACCCTGCCGGAGGTAGAGGTCCGGGCGGTCCCCGAGGAGGACGGGACCGGGGAGGGCGGCGAGGCCTCCGCGGCGGGGGGCGGCTCGGTGCACCTCTCCTTTACCGATCAGGTGGAGATCTCCCTGGCGGACCAGGAGGCCCGTTTCTATCTCTCCACCCCCCGGACCTCCAACCAGAGCATGATCCTGGACCTGCTCATCCACGATACGCTGATCCTCCGCTCCGGGGGCCTGCCGCCGGGAAGCCGGCTGGAAAGCCTGCCCCTCCTGGGCAACGCCGTCCTCCAGCCCGGCGGCTACGACGGCCTGATCCGGCTGACCTTCTACGACCCGGTCACCGGGGAGAAGGCCGCCGTGGACGCGGAGATCCCCGTCAAGGTCACGGTGGCGGAGGGGTTCCCGGAGGATGGAGAAAACTGAATGCAGAAATAAACCAGACGGGCCGGCCTCGCAAAAGAGGGCCGGCCCGTCTGGTTGTCAGTCGCGGAAATCAAAGAGGTCCTTGGGTGTGATCTCAAAGACCTCGCACATTTTGAACACAACGTCGAAGGATACGCCGACATTTCCCAGTTCAATTGCACTGATGTGACTGCGGTTGATGTCCAAGAGCTCCGCCAACTGGAGCTGGGTCAGCTTTTTTTTCTTTCGATAGTATACAATGTTCAAGCCAAATTTTTCATATAAGGATTTGTACGCTGGATTCATTGAAATCACCTCCCCTTTATCTTATGGTGCCCCTCTCCCCCCATAAACCCTGCTATAATAGCGCTACGCCATTGACACAGGTCATTTTTAGTGTTATAATGCCAAAAAAGCGAGAGGAGGGTTGGAATGAAGGGAATGGGGGTGCTTTTTCTACCCGTTGTGATAGTATGCGCCCTGATCGGGCTGCTGGTCGTGCAGCCAGTCAAACTTATTTTGAAGTACGTCCAAGCGATGAAAAGGAGGAGATGAAATGAAAGGAATTGGAATTCTGTTGACGATTGCCGGCGCTATTTGTGCAGTGATTGGTTATATGAAGACCAGCAGCTGGGAGTATCAGCTTGCGGGAGCGTTTGGCGCTTCCACTGGTTCTGGCGCCAAGATAGCGCTGTATGGAGGGATCGCGGCGCTTGTAGTGGGCGTGATCCTACTGATCGCAGGATCGAATAAAAAGGATTGAGTGAAAATGAGGATACATGGCTTCAGTATCACAGGTTGTTTATTGATTTTAGCTGGTGCAGCCTGCGCGATAGTCGGATGGATGCAATCACGCACCTGGGAATATATGCTGGCAAAAGAATTTGGGGAAGCCCCGTTCTGGCCAATGATTTTATTTTACGGCGGGATCCTCGTTTTTCTGGCAGGAATTGAGATGTTGCTGATTTACCACTTAAAAATCACGCAAGCGCTTGGACAAAAAGTTGAGACTTTTGGAAGCGCGTTGTTTTTGGCTGGCCCCGTCATTTTGGGAATCGGTTTTACTGAACTACGGGATTTGAGAATTGTGTACTTTAGCGTTGCTGTCATCGTGATTGGTTTTGCAATCCAGTTAATCGGAAAACTAGGGCCAGAGATTGGCGCGCCTGTTTAAGCTTTCCTGATAGAAAGCCGCAAAATGACAAGGAAGGATGGGTGGTTCCATGCGCAGTAATAACAGAAATACAGCGGTGATGATTGCTTTTTTTGCGGTTATTCTCGCGATGGCTTTAACGGCGTGTGGAATTACATCGTCTCCAGAACGTACTACAGAAAAGTTCTTCAGCGCGGTAAAGTCAGGGGATATAGATAAATCAATTGAATGCTTTACACCTGTCATCCAAGAGCAGTACAAGGCGGCATTAGCCGTATCAAATGCACTATTTGGAATAGATACCGGTGCATTATTGGGAGGTGTTCTTGGAACGATAAACGTGGACTACTACGCAGATTACGACTTCAAGGTGGTTGGGACATCGAAAACGGACGATACCCATGCCGTCGTCACTGTGGATGTTTACGTAGATGGAAGCCTGGACAGCACGACAACGGTCAGCTGCTTAAAAATCGACGGTGCGTGGTATATCGAAGAATAGATGGCATTGTGAATCACACGAAAAGGGCGGCCACGCGCCGCCCTTTTTGCCGCGCAAAGGGAAAAAGGATTGACCAATCCCCCCAAAGAGCTTATAATCTATAATAATATCGTCCTTTTGACAAGATAACCATTTCTCAACATCACCAAGGAGGTCCTCACCATGTCTAACCATCAGCCCGGCACCGACTGCATCCACGCCGGTTATGTCCCCGAGAGCGGCGAGCCCCGCAACATCCCCATCATCCAGAGCACCACCTTCCGCTACAGCACCAGCGAGGCCATGGGCGCCCTTTTTGACCTGGAGGCCGAGGGCTATTTCTACACCCGGCTTCAGAACCCCACCAGCGACCGGGTGGCGGCCAAGATCTGCGCCCTGGAGGGGGGCACGGCGGCCATGCTGACCTCCTCCGGCCAGGCGGCCAACTTCTTCGCCGTCTTCAACATCTGCTCCGCCGGGGACCATGTGGTGGCCTCCTCCACCATTTACGGCGGCACCTTCAACCTCTTCGCCGTGACCATGAAGCGCATGGGCATCGACTTCACCTTCGTGGACCCCAACTGCTCCGAGGAGGAGCTGAACGCCGCCTTCCGGCCCAACACCAAGGCGGTCTTTGGGGAGACCATCGCCAACCCCGCCCTCATCGTCCTGGACGTGGAGAAGTTCGCCAAGGCCGCCCATGCCCACGGCGTGCCCCTCATCGTGGACAACACCTTCCCCACGCCGGTGAACTTCCGGCCCTTCGAGTACGGGGCGGACATCGTCACCCACTCCACCACCAAGTACATGGACGGCCACGCCAACTGCGTGGGCGGCGCCATCGTGGACAGCGGCAGCTTCGACTGGACCAAGTACCCCGACAAGTACCCCGGCCTGTGCACCCCCGACGAGAGCTACCACGGGGTGACCTATACCGAGCGGTTCGGCCTGGGCGGGGCCTTCATCACCAAGGCGGTGGTCCAGCTCATGCGGGACTTCGGCGCCACCCCCGCCCCCATGAACGCCTACTTCCTCAACATCGGCCTGGAGACCCTCCACCTGCGGATGCCCCAGCACTGCGCCAACGCCCTGGCCGTGGCCCGGCACGTCAAGGACCACCCCAAGGTGGCCTGGGTGAGCTATCCCGGCCTGGAGGGGGACCCCAACTACGCCCTGGCCCAGAAGTATATGCCGGGCGGCACCTGCGGCGTGGTCACCTTCGGCGTCAAGGGCGGAAGGACGGCGGCGGAGAAGTTCATGGCGGGCCTGAAGCTGGCCTCCATCGCCACCCACGTGGCCGACGCCAAGACCTGCGTCCTCCACCCCGCCTCCTCCACCCACCGGCAGATGTCCGACGCGGAGCTGGAGGCCGCCGGGGTCTCCCCGGACCTCATCCGCCTGTCCGTGGGCATCGAGGATATCAAGGACATCCTGGCCGACCTGGACCAGGCCCTGGAGACCGTGTGAGCCGGTTTTCAGCTCCCATGAAAGCGAACGAAACCCGAAAGGGTCTGCTCTTTGTGTTCCTGGCGGCGGTGTGCTTCAGCATCGGCGGCCTGCTCATCAAGATGATCCCCTGGAACGCCATGTCCATCAACGGCTGGCGCTGCGGGATCTCCATGTGCATCCTGCTGCTCTTCGCAAAGGTCAGCGGCCATAAGCTGAAGCTGACCCGGGGCGTGGCCCTGGGGGCCCTGGCCATGTGCCTGACAGTGACCTGCTACGCCCTGGCCAACAAGCTCACCACCGCCGCCAACACCATCCTCATCCAATACACCGCCCCGGCCTTTGTCATCCTCTTCCTCTGGCTCTTCTTCCGGGAGCGGGCGAAAAAGCTGGACGTCATCGCCTGCGTCTTCGTCTTCTGCGGCATCGCCTGCTTCGTGCTGGACGGCCTGTCCGCCGGGAACCTGACGGGGAACCTGGTGGCTCTGGTGTCCGGCATCGGCTACGCCGGGGTATTCCTCTTAAACCGCATCCCCGGCGGGGACCCGCTGTTCTCCACCATCCTGGGCCACGGGCTGTGCTTTGTCATCGGCCTGCCCTTCGCGGTGCGGGAGACGGTGTTCACCGGTCAGGCGGTGGGCTGCGCGGTGCTGCTGGGGATCTTCCAGCTTGGCCTGGCCTATGTGTTCTTCACCACGGGCATCCGCACCGCGCCCCCTGTGTCCGCCTCCCTGGTCAGCGGGGTGGAGCCCATTTTGAATCCCGTGCTGGTGGCCATCGTGGTGGGGGAGACCCTCACCGGTCTGTCCATCGAGGGCGGGATCATCGTATTCGTGACCATCATGGTCTATAACGTCCTCTCGGCCCGGCAGGAGGCCGCGCAGGCAAAGGAGGCGGCGTGATGCTGGACATCATTTATCAGGACGAGGCCATCGTGGTCTGTGTCAAGCCCTTCCGGGTGATCTCCACCGACGAGCCCGGGGGGATGCCCGACCTCATCCGGGAGGCCCTGGGCAAGCCCCGCCTGAAGGTCCGGGCGGTCCACCGTCTGGACCAGGTGGTGGGGGGCCTCATGGTCTACGGCCTCACCGGCCCCGCCGCCTCGGAGCTCTCCCGGCAGATCCGGGAGGACAGTTTTTTGAAGGAATACCAGGCGGTGGTCCACTGGCGGCCCCAGTATGACGAGGGGACCTTCACCGACCTGCTGGGCCGGGACGAAAAGACCCGGAAGACCTACGTCACCAAGACCCCCGCCAAGGGGGTCCAGGAGGCCATCCTCCATTACCGGCTTCTGGACAACCGGCGGGGCTTCTCCCTGGTGGAGATCCGCCTGGAGACCGGCCGGACCCACCAGATCCGGGCCCAGTTCTCCCACCGGGGGATGCCCCTGGCAGGGGACCGGAAATACAGCAAATATCCCGACCCCAAGGACTGGCAGATCGCCCTGTGGTCCAGCCATCTGTCCTTCACCCATCCCGAGACCGGCCAGGCCATGGACTTCCGCCTGCCGCCCCCGGAAACCGAGCCCTGGACGTTTTTTGCCGAAGCGTCTTCGGAACAGAAAGAATTGCCAGAGTAAAAAGCATCTCCCGGCGCATACTACCTCCCGAGACGGTCAAGAGGCGCTGCCCCTGACCGGCGAATATCCAAGATGGGAGTTTTGTCTATGAAACTGATCGACAGGATCGCCCTGGCGCTGGTCATCATCGGCGGCCTGAACTGGGGCTGCGTCGGGATCTTCGGCCTGGACCTGGTGGCGGCCCTCTTCGGCGGCTCCGCCAGCGGGATCAGCCGCCTGGTGTATATCCTGGTGTGTATTTCCGCCCTGTGGTGCGTCACCCTGTTCTTCCGGGAGGACGCCGTGGAGCGGACCGCCCAGAGCAACGCTTGAGAAACGACGGACGGCAAACGCCGACCGACGAGATAGCGACAAAAAGACCTCAACGGAGAGTTTCTTCCGTTGAGGTCTTTCCTATACGGGCTTACCGTGATTGGATAAAGAAGGTCACTCCGCTGCCTCCGCTGCCGGTTCGGCGGGTTCGGCGGCTTCTGTGGCCGGGGCCTCCTCCGCCGGGGTCTCCACCGGGTCCGGGGCGGCCCCGTCCCGGCTGATGGCGGCGGCGTTGCGGATGGCCCCCTGGTCCTCGGGGTCGGCGGTGATGCGCACGGTGTCGCCCACGTTGAGGATGACCACGTTCCGGTCCGCCGAGGCGGCCATGGCGTAGAAGGCCTCGCTGCCGTCCAGGCGGATATAGTACCAGGAGGTGCCGTCCAGCACGGCGGTGCGGATCTCCGCGATGGTGCCGGACACCGAGGCCTCGCTGACCACCAGCTCCTGGCCGTCGTCATTTTTCACGGGGATGTTGTGCTGCTGGAGCTTGGCGATATAGTCGGCCTCGCAGGAAGCCACCGTGGTTCCCGTGGCCACGATCTGGTACTGAGACACGTTGACCATGGCATACATTTTCACCAGGTCCGAGCTGTCCTTCAGGGACATGAAGTAGGTGGGCTGCCCGCCGATGTTCAGCAGCAGGGGGAAGGTGGACTGATACCCCAGGTCCTGGACCACGCCCTGGGCGGAGTCCATGGCGGAGGTCTCGATGGCGCCGGGGGCGGCGTAGTAGGTGGTGGCCTTGGTCCGCTGGTTGGACAGCAGGAAGCCGATGTTGGACTTGTCGCTGTTCACCGAGGTGATGCCGGTGTACATATACACGTCGTCGTCCATGGCCACATAGTTGAAGCCGTCGGTGGTGACGGTGACGTTCTTCTGGCCGAAGAGGGAGTTGAGGAAGCCCGCGTTGTACACCCCGTGGTAGTCATACTGCTGGGTGATGAGGGTGGCGGAGTACACCCGGTCCACCCACACGGGGATCTCCTCCACGGGGTAATAGGTGTGCTCCCCGGTGCAGGCGTTGAGAAGGACGGCCCCCACGATGTCCCGGCCGCCGAAGAGGCCGATGGTCCGGGTCTCCCGGGGGCACACCCACCAGGGCTGCCCCTCCTCGTCCAGCTCCAGATGGGCGGAGGAGAACATATAGGTGGGGTAGCGGAACCGCAGGGCCCGGTCCAGGTCCCGGTTGAAGATCTCCGAGGGGGAGTACCGCATACCCCCCTGGCCCACGGAGGACAGGCGGACCACCTTGGCCTCCTGGGTCACCATGTCGATGGTGATGTAGGCGGGCAGGCCCTCCTTGGTGTTGAGGAACCACTTGAAGAAGTCGCCGTACTCCAGGGAGGCCACCCGGACGGGCCGGCCCTGGTAGTTGATCTGGGTGTAGTCGTAGGCCACCTCAAACTGGCTGACCATGTCCGACAGCTCGCCCAGCTTCCGGTCCCCCAGCCGGCGGGCGGAGGACTCGTCCAGCATGGGGATCTCATCGAAGGAGATCTGCTCGATCTCCGTGGCGAAGTCCCCGGTGTCCACCTGGAGGAGGTCCCGGTAGGACCCCGCCCGGAGGATGGGGGCGGAGAGGATCTGCCCCACCACGAAGATGGCCGCCAGGGCCAGGACGATGACCACCACCGCCTTGCACTGGCTCTTGGCGAAGGACAGATAGGTCTGCAGGCGTATCCCCTGGGTGCCGGTGTCCACCCCCAGGGCGATCATGAACACCAGGATATAGACCAGCAGCAGCACCAGGACGTAGCTGTAGAACCCGGTGTTGTGGAGGTTGATGGCGGGAAGGGACACATAGAACCACACCGCCGCGATGACCAGGGTGACCACCAGGCTGATCACCATCCGCGACAGGGTGGAATGGGATTTGTTTTCGGGCATAGTACGCTCCTTTCTTAAGACGGGACGAATCTCCTTCCATTTACGCATCAGTATACCCTACCCATGGGGAAAATGCAACGACTTTCAAATTGACAAAGGGACGAAAACATGGCAATATAAAAGTACCACAACAAACTGCGCCAAATTGTGACAATCAGCGCGCCGGGAGAGGAGGGGCGGACCATGATCGAACTGGACCTGGTAGGAAATCTTCGGGATCTGAATGTGGCCTCGGTGGTCCTGCGGCTGGTCCTGGCCATGCTCTTCGGCGGGACCATCGGCTTCGAGCGGGGCATCCGCCAGCGGGCCGCCGGCCTGCGGACCCATATGCTCCTGTGCGTGGGCTCTGCCTCCACCATGCTGTGCAGCCAGTTCCTCTACGCCAGCTACGGGGTGGGGGACCCCGCCCGTCTCAGCGCCCAGGTCATCAGCGGCATCGGCTTTCTGGGGGCGGGCACCATCATCGTCACCAAGCGCAACGAGATCAAGGGCCTGACCACGGCAGCCACCCTCTGGACCACGGCCTGCATGGGCCTGGCGGTGGGCGTGGGCTTTTACGAGTGCGCCCTGATCATGTACATCCTGCTCATCATCATCCTGGTTTTCGTCAGCGTGCTGGACAAGAAGTACCTGAAGATCCCCACCAGCACCGCCCTCTACCTGGAGGTGCGGAAGGAGGCCGGCCTGGGGGACGCCATCGAGTACATCCACGACGTGGGCTGGCACATCCGGGAGGTCAAGGAATTCCCCTCCGGCCGGGAGGATGTGCTGGCGGTGCGGCTGGATCTGGAATCCGACAACGCCCTCCGGGGGGACGTCAGCGCCATCCGCCTTTTGGTGGAGCAGCCGGACGTGCTCCGGCTGGAGATGTGAAAAATCGAAAACCGCGGAACTCTTTTCCTGTTTCCCCGTCTAATGAGGCAGCAGGAAAAGAGTTTTTATTTTGCATAATGAAGGAGGACCACCATGAAAAAGAAGCTGACCGCCCTGGCGCTGACCGGGGCGCTGACCCTCTCTCTGGCCCTGACCGCCTGCGGCGGGGGGACTGCGGGCGCGGATCTGACCGCCGGCGTTGACCCGGCCCCGGGGGCCCATAGCTACACCAACGCGGAAGAGATACCCACCGCCGATGTGGCCGCCATGACCGGCTTTGGCCTGGACCTGCTGCGCCGGTGTGCCGGAGAGGAAAACGTCCTGCTGTCACCGGCCTCGGTCCTCAGCGCCCTGGGAATGACCGCCAACGGCGCGAAGGGGGAGACCCTGGCCCAGTTTGAGGAGGCTTTCGGCCTGTCTATGGACGAACTCAACAAAGTGCTGTCTGCCGCCCTGCCGGAGGACGACGGGGTGTTCTCCCGGGCCAATGCCATCTGGTTCAACGACCGGGACGGTCTGGCCGTGAACCACGACTTCCTGCAGGCAAACGCCGACTGGTACGGCGCGGGGATCTATTCTGAGCCCTTCGGCGCGGATACCTGTGACGAGATCAACCGCTGGGTCAGCGACAAAACCAAGGGTATGATTCCGAAGATCCTGGATCAGGTCCCGGGGGACGCGGTGATGTACCTGGTCAACGCCCTGGCCTTCGACGGGGAATGGAGCGATCCTTATCCCGCTGAGAACACCGTTCCGGGAACCTTCACCCGGGAGGATGGGACCACCCAGACTGTGGACTTCATGCACGGTGAGGAGTATGCCTATCTGGATGGGGAGAAGGTCACGGGCTTTCTGAAGGACTACAAGGACAGCAGCTATTCCTTCGTGGCCCTGCTGCCCAACCGGGGCGTTTCCGTAGGCGAAGCCCTGGACAGCCTGACCGGGGAGAGCCTGACCGCCCTGCTGGACAACGTCAGCGGCCAGGAGGTCATCACTGCCCTGCCCAAGTTCTCTGTTGACTTCGACGCGGGTCTGGAGCAGGTCCTGCCTGCTCTGGGCATCGTGGACGCCTTCGACCCGAGCGAGGCGGACTTCACCGGGATCGGGACCTCCGACGCCGGACCGCTGTTCATCAGCCGGGTCCTCCACAAGACCCACCTGGAGGTGGACGAGCTGGGCACCAAAGCCGCCGCCGCCACAGTGGTGGAGATGACCGAGGGCGCCATGGAGATGGAAGAACCGCCCAAGGAGGTCATCCTGGACCGGCCCTTTCTCTACGCCATCGTAGACAGGGCGTCCGGTCTGCCTCTCTTCCTGGGGACGATGATGGAGATCGAGGGGTGACTCTTCCCGCGGAAACAGAAAAAAACGAGGCGTGAGCGAGCCTGCTCACACCTCGTTTTTTATGCGGGTCCCGGTCAGGACTGTCTGAAAATCAGTCCGGGAAAAGGGGATCATGCGCTCCGAATCAATCGAGTTCGATCCTGATGCTGTATTGGGGAACATTTGTTCTCGCTTGTCCGCCGACATAAGTGGTATTCCCCTTGATATTGTTCTTCCAGTACACATCCACACGGGCCGGGGATGTATTCGGGTAGATAGCGACCATGACGACTGCGTTGGTATAATCCGCTTTGGCTGAATAGGCTCCCTTTGGATTGCCCATGATAAATACCGTTCCTCCGTCATATTCCGTTCCTTTTCCATACGTCTTCACGTCCGCGGGTAAAGCATCCCTGCTGCGGTAAAAGGTTCCGCTCATCGGATCATAGGCGCCGTATGCATTGTCGTAGGTCCCGCCTCCCTGGTTCGACCAGCTTAACCCGGCTTTTTCTGCGCTGTCCTTATCCTTTACGCCGGCGTAATACAGCTCGACCACTGCCGAAGCGGCCTGACGCATCGTATAGATGTCATATGCCTCCCGGGATTTTTCCAGGTTTTTGTTCAAAATAGGAATCGCAATGGCAACGAGCACAGCGATAACGGCGATGACGATCAAAAGCTCCGCAAGCGTGAATCCAGCCCGTTTGTTTTCTGTTTCCATGCTGCCTCCCTCCCCGCTTTCTGTTCTGGTATTTGAAACTTGCAAAATTTGTGATATTTAACACATACATCTTAACCATACCATATCTCGTTCCGAATTGCAACTAGCTGAACGGGAATGGAACAGGTTTGGGGGACGGACGGCAGGGACAGAGCCCTCGGGGCGGGCCGGCTCAGCGGTAAGGGGCCTTGTTCTCATCCAATATCTCCCGCCTGTGGCAGGCGGTGTAGATGACATGCAGGTCGGGAAACTCGCTTTTGAACCCCTGCAGCAGCACATCGGGATTCAGCCCCGGATTCTGGGCCTTCAGCAGAAGGGTGAGAGACAGGACAGTTCCCTCCGCCCGGACCGCCTCCACGGCTTCCACCAGGGGGATGATATCCACCTCGGTAAAGCCGGCCTTGGCCTTCTTGCTCTTCTTTTGCACCACGAAGCTCTCCCGCCCCATCAGCGCCTTAAAATCCTCCGCCCCTTCCTCCGCCTGCGCCGTCTCAAACTCCAGGGTGATGTCATACCGGACAAAGGCCAGCTTCTTGAAGGCCAGCCCGCCGTCGTAGCAATCCAGAATTTCGATCCCGGCGGGGAGGGCCCGGTTCATCTGTTCGGGCAGGGTCTCGACGGTTGCCCCATCCACCAGGCCGAACTCCAAAATTTCGCAGTCGCTGGAGAACCCCAGGGGCAGGGGCAGGGGGATGGACACGTAGGGATGGGGGTGATACCCCTGGGTGTGGCGGATGGAAATGCCCGCCCGGAGGAAGGCCCGCTCCATGGTGTGCATCAGGTCCAGGTGGGAGATGTATTTGGCGGTCCCGGCCTTGCGGAACAGGATGCGCTGGTCAGACATGGCAGATCCCTCCCTCGCACAGCTTGCTGGCCCCGCAGCCGGTGCATTTTACCTTGCAGTCCGGGGTGATCTTCCCCTGGTAGGCGGTCTCCTTTTCCTTCCACAGGTAGGAGGTCTTGACCCCGTCGGAGATCATGGACCAGGGCAGGACCTCGTCCTTGCCCCGCTCCCGGCTGGCGTAAAAGGCCGGGTCCAGCCCGCAGGCGGCGAAGGCGTCCAGCCAGGTCCGGAGGGAGAAATACTCGCTCCAGGAGTCGAACTTGGCCCCGTTCCGCCAGGCGGTCTCGATGACGTCCGCCAGCCGCCGGTCCCCCCGGGAGAGGGCGGCCTCCAGGAAGCTGGTCTCCGGGTCGTGCCAGTTGTAGGTGATGGACTTGTTCCGCATGTGCTCCCGCAGGAGGGTGACCTTTCGCAGGTACTCCTCCATGGTGTTCTGTGCCTCCCACTGGAAGGGGGTGTGGGACTTGGGCACGAAGCAGGAGGTGGACACGGTGATTCGAATGCCCCGGGACCGGTTGGTGGAGTAGGTCTTCCAGGTGTAGTAGACCTTGTTGGCCAGGTCCGCAATGCCCAGCACGTCTTCGTCGGTCTCCGTGGGCAGGCCCAGCATGAAGTAGAGCTTCACGCTGCTCCACCCCCCCTCAAAGGCGGTGCGGCAGGAGTTGAGAAGGTCCTCCTCCGTGACGTTCTTGTTGATGGCGTCCCGCAGCCGCTGGGACCCGGCCTCCGGGGCGAAGGTCAGGCCGCTCTTCCGCCCGCCGGCCTGGAGCTTTTCCATGAGGCGCATGGAAAAGTTGTCCGCCCGGAGGGAGGGGAGGGCCAGGCTGATCTTCCGGGGCTGGCAGTAGTCCAGCAGCCCGTCGCACAGGGGGAGCAGGTCGGGATAGTCGCTGGAGGACAGGCTCATGAGGGTCATGTCCTGATAGCCCGAGTCCCGGCAGGCCTCGATGCCCTGCTTCACCAGGAGCTCATAATCCCGCCCCCGGACGGGGCGGTAGACATACCCTGCCTGGCAGAAGCGGCACCCCCGGATGCAGCCCCGGAAGAGCTCCAGCATCACCCGGTCCTGGGTGACCTCCGTGGAGGGGACGATGGTTTTCACAGGATAGTAGGACCGGTTCATATCGGTGACGATCCGCTTGGTGACCACCGCCGGAGCTCCGTCCCGGGGGGTGACGGCGGCCACGGTCCCGTCGTCGTGATAGGTCACGTCGTACAGGGAGGGGATGTACAGCCCGGGGATCCGGGCTGCCTGGCGCAGGTACTCCGCCTTGGACCAGCCCTCCTGCTTGGCCCTCCGGTAGAGCCGGATCATCTCCAGGGTCACGTCCTCGCCCTCTCCCAGGGAGACGATGTCCACAAAGGGGGCGATGGGCTCGGGGTCGTACATGGCGGTGCCTCCCGCCACCACGATGGGGGCCAGGTCCGGCCGGTCCGCTGCCCGGAGGGGGAGCCCCGCCAGGTCCAGCAGATTGAGGATGTTGGTGTAGGCCAGCTCGTAGCCCACGGAGAACCCCACGAAGTCGAAGTCCTTCACCGGGTCGCCGCTCTCCAGGGCATAGAGGGGCAGACCCTCCCGGCGCATGGCGTCCTCCATGTCCCCCCAGGGGGCGAAGACCCGCTCGCACCATACCCCGTCGGTCTCGTTCATGACCCCGTAGAGGATGCGCATGCCCAGGTTGGACATCCCGATCTCGTAGGTGTCGGGGAAGCAGAGGGCGAAGCGGCAGTCCACCCCGGCCTTGTCTTTTACCACGGCGTTGTATTCGCCGCCTACATACCGCCCGGGCTTCTGGACCCGGGCGAGGATCTTTTCCAGCTTATGATCCATACGGACCTCCAAACAAAGCGGAATCATTTCCGCGTGATAGCCAATTTTAGATTATAGCAAATCTTGTCGGCCTACATCAAGCCTTTTTGCGCCCCTTGGTTCCGGCGGCAGAGAAGCCGTCCGCTCCGAGACGATCCGTCACTGGATCCGCTCCCGGAGCCTGGTCCAGGTCTCCTTGGTGAGAAAGCTCCCCTCGGCGTTGGCCTCCATCTCCAGAAACCGCTTCCAGGGAATGGAGAAGGACAGCAGGTCCGGGCTGAGATGGAGCCGCCCGGAGGGGTCCGTCAGGCCGATGGTGCACCGCTTGGCGTCCGCCTCGCTGTCCGCCATGGCGTAAAGGATGGACTGGGCGCAGCCCGACCCGAAGCGGACGGTGACGTTGTCCCCGGCGGGGGCGTCATAGTTGGCCAGGGTGATCAGCCCGGAGAGCTGGTCGGCGTTCACCAGGAAAATCACGGAGACCGGGACCTCATCCTCCGTCACCCGGTCCAGGGGCTTGAGCAGGAGGCAGGGAGCGGGGGAGACCGACGGCATGGAGTCCACGAAGGTCTCCACCAGGGCGGGGGACGCCTTGTAAAACTCCCCGGGCATCTCCGCCGTCCCCCTGGACAGGAAGGGCACGATGCGCGCCCGGTTCATGGGGGCGAAGCCCAGCCCCGCCATCCCGCCGCCGCAGCCGCAGGTCTCCGGGGTGAAGGCGGCGGTCCGCCCCTTGGACACGGCCTCCAGCATGCCGATCATACAGGCGCCCATGGCGCCGGCCTTAAAGCCCATGGCCCCCTCGGGAGCCCCGTCGGCCTTCAAAACGGCCACCGGCTGGGTCTTCATGTTCAGGCGTTCTTTGATTCTGCTGTTCATGGCGAAGCCTCCTTGGCGTCGAAGAATTGCTTACAGGTAATATCTCCACGGGAAGTCCACGGCCTCCTCCGCGTAGTCGATGCCGATGCGCTTGCCGGTCCGGATGGTCAGGGGCGCCCGGTCCGACGGCGGGGTCTCCAGCCCGACGTCCGCCAGGTCGTCGCAGACGAAGAGCGCGTCCCCCAGCAGGGAGGCCCCGTTCTCCGTCCGGGTGAGGGCCAGGGCCTTACACAGCTTTCCCGGCCCGTTGAGGAAATTCTTCCGCTGGTAGGGGGACAGGTCCTCCGGCCCCTTCCCGAACCGGTTCCGGGTGAGAAGGGGCAGCCCGGCTCTCGCCTCCCCGCCCCGGATGAGCACCGCGGCAGGCTCCCCCTGGGCCTCGGTGACGAAATTCAGGCAGTGGTGCATCCCGTAGATGAGATAGAGATAGACGGTGCCCGGCGGGGCGAACAGAGTTTCCGTCCGGGCCGTCCGGCGGTAGTTGTAGGCGTGGCAGGCCTTGTCCATCCGGCCGATGTAGGCCTCGGTCTCCGTGAGCCGCACCGCCAGGGGGACGCCGTCTTGCACCCGCACCAGATACTTGCCCAGCAGGTCCCGGGCCACCTGACAGGTATCCCGGTCATAGAAATCGCGTCCCAGCTTCATCCCAGGTCACCTTTGTCCACCCAGAGGATCGTCTCCGGGGCCGCTTCCTCTCCGCACACCGACGCCCGCCAGTCTTCCCCGGCGTAGGAGCCGTAATGCAGGCCGGTCTCCGGGGGCGTCTGTCCCCACCGGGCCCGCAGGCCCTCTCCGGTGTACTTGCACCAGGCCTCCCGCCGGGTCCAGAGGGTGTAGAAGGCGGGCCAGTCTCCCCCCAGGGAGAAGTATTCCCGCCGCTCCGGCTCCGTCAGGGCGTGAGCAGGCAGGTCGGCCCGCCGGGGGCGGATCCGCTCGATGTCCGCCCCCACCGGCCCGGCGGACAGGGCGCAGAGGACATAGCCCCCGCTGTGGCTCCAGTTGAAGTGGATGTGGGGATGATCGGGAAAGTAGGGCTTGCCCCGGCGGGTCCGGGCGATCCTGGGCAGGCAGGCCAGCCCGAACTCCCGGGCCAGGGCATAGGATAAAAGGACCGGAGGCGGCGCATCCTGTATTCCGTAGAGGGTCATCCAAAGGCCTCCTTTGCAGAAAAAGCAACGATGGGGGAAAAGAACGTCGGAAATACTTGCCAAGTCCCATCGGATTGTATATAATATATCGGCACAAATTTTAAGATCATATCTGTGTTTTTGTATCAGAAGCTTTTGCTTGGGGTAGGGACCTTCCGGTCCCCGGTCCTATTATAGCTGAATAAAAAAGGTGTGTAAACCCAATGGAAAAAGATCGCATCCATGACTATATCGTGCCCGGCAAGCGGGCCCACCTGGTGGGCATCGGCGGGGTCTCCATGTCTCCCCTGGCGGAGGTCCTCCAGGGGGAGGGCCTGGTCATCACCGGCTCGGACATGAAGGAGAGCCCCACGGTGGCCCGGCTCCGGTCCCTGGGCATCCCCGTGACCATCGGCCATTTTGCCGAGACGGTCCGGGGCAAGGACCTGGTCATCCGCACCGCCGCCGTCCACAACGACAACCCGGAGATCGCCGCCGCCCTGGCGGCAGGGATCCCCGTCTTCGAGCGGGCGGAGGCCTGGGGGTCCATCATGCGCCGGTATGAGAACGCCCTGTGCATCTCGGGCACCCACGGCAAGACCACCACCACCTCCATGTGCACCCACATCGCCCTGGCGGCCCGGATCGACCCCACGGTGATGATCGGCGGCACCCTGCCCTTGCTGGGCACCGGCCACCGGGTGGGCAAGGGGAAGACCATCATCCTGGAGTCCTGCGAGTACTGCAACTCCTTCCTGTCCTTCTTCCCCACGGTGGCGGTCATCCTCAACGTGGAGGCCGACCACCTGGATTTCTTTAAGGACCTGGAGGACGTGGAGAAGTCCTTCCGGGCCTTCGCCGACCTGGTGCCGGAGAACGGCACGGTGCTGGCCAACGGGGAGGACGCCAACACCATGAAGGCCCTGAAGGGCAAGGAGGGCGTTGTGACCTTCGGCCTGGAGACCGGGGACTATCACAGCGCCAACCTCACCTGGGAGGACGGCTATCCCGCCTTCGACCTGGTCCACGACGGCCAGACCGTCTGTCACATCGAGCTCCAGATCCCCGGTCTGCATAACGTGAAGAACGCCATTGCCGCCGCCTCCGCCGCCTGCATCCTGGGCATCCCCGGAGAGGCTATTGCCCGAGGTCTGGGGGACTTCCGGGGGGCCGGCCGGCGGTTTGAGTACAAGGGCAGGATCAACGGGGCGGACGTCTACGACGACTACGCCCACCACCCCGGGGAGCTCAAGGCCCTGCTGGACATGGCCGCCACCCTGGGATATAAGCGGGTGATCTGCGCCTTCCAGCCCCACACCTACACCCGGACCAAGGCCCTGTTCCACGAGTTTGCCCAGGTGCTCTCCCAGCCCGACGTGACCTACCTGGCGGAGATCTTTGCCGCCCGGGAGAAGAACGAGGTGGGCATCACCTCCCAGGACCTGGCCGACGCCGTAGAGGGCGCCAAGGCCGCTCCCTCCCTGGAGGTCCTGGCCCAGTGGCTGGCCCAGGAGGCCCGGCCCGGGGATCTGATCCTCACCGTGGGCGCGGGGAACATCTACACCGTGGGCGAGGAGCTGGCCCGGAAGAGTGAAGTGATCTGAGAAGAGAAAGAGAGCATACAAATGGAAGAGATCAAGATCCATGAGATTCCCGGATTCCAGTTCGGGCAGGCAGAAGATATTGAGGGGGGCACCGGCTGCACGGTGATCCTCTGCCGGGACGGCGCGGTCACCGGCGTGGACGTCCGGGGGGGCTCCCCCGGCACCCGGGACACCGACGCCCTGGACCCGGTGTGCAACCGGGAGGTGGTCCACAGCGTGGTCCTCACCGGGGGCAGCGCCTTCGGCCTGGACGCCGCCGGCGGCGTCATGCGGAAGCTGGAGGAGGAGCGCATCGGCCGGGACGTGCAGATCACCGTGGTCCCCAACGTCTGCGCCGCCGTCCTCTTCGACCTGAAATTCGGCAAGGGCAATATCCGCCCGGATATCGCCATGGGCTATGCCGCCGCCCAGGAGGCCCTGAAGGGCCTGCCCTTCCGGGAGGGCAACCACGGGGCGGGCACCGGCTGCCTGGTGGGCAAGGTCTGCGGCCCGGACTACGGCGTCAAGGGCGGCATCGGGGCCTTTGCCTATCAGCAGGGCGATTTGATGGTGGGGGCCGTGGTGGCCTGCAACGCCATGGGAGACGTGGTGGAAGACGGAGAGATCCTGGCAGGGGCCCGGAACCCGGAGAACACCGGCTTCGTGGACGCCGAGACCTGGATGGTGGCCAACCGCACCCGGCAGTGGGACGTTTTCAGCGGCAAATTCGTCGGGCAGAACACCGTCATCGGCTGCGTGGTCACCAACGCCGCCCTGAACAAGGGCCAGGCCAACAAGCTGGCCGCCGTGGCCCAGAACGGCATCGCCCGGGCGGTCCGCCCCGCCCACTGCACCTTCGACGGCGACACGATGTTCGCCATGTGCTCCGGCCAGGTCTCCGCCGACCCCGACGTGGTGGGCATCCTGGCGGCCCGGGCGGTGGAGAAGGCCATCCAGCGGTCGGTCCGGGCGGCGGAGTCCCTCCACGGGCGGATCGCCCTGGGAGACCTGCCCTTCGGCGCCATGGCGGAGGAACAGAAAGGATAAGCAGATGGCAGTGAAAGTTTCCGAACTGAACTACGAGCGGGTGACCATTGAGGAATTCACCCGGGAGATGGAAGAGGTCATCCGCCAGGTGAAGGAGGCGCAGACCGCCGCCGATGTCCTGGCGGCCCGGGACAGGTGCAACGCCCTGTCCGTCCGGTGGCAGACCGCCGAGGCCCTGTCCTATATGCGCTACAGCATCAACACCGTGGACGAGTTCTACGTGGCGGAAAAGGACTACTACGACGAGGTGGGCCCCCTGGCCCAGAACGAGATGCTGGCCTATACGAAGGCCATGCTGGACACCCCCTTCCGAAAGGAGCTGGAGGACAGCGGGGCCATCATCCCCCTGGTGTTCCGCTCCTTCGAGGTGGAGCTGAAATCCATGTCCCCGGAGATCATCGAGGACATGGTGGAGGAGAACAAGCTGGTCAGCCGCTACTCCCAGCTCATGGCGGCCATGGAGTTCGACTTCCGGGGGGAGAAGCTCCCCCGGCCCATGCTGATGAAATACGCCAAGTCCCCGGACCGGGCCACCAGAAAAGAGGCCTATGAGGTCCTGGGCAATACCCTCAAGGCCCACAGCGCCGACCTGGACGAGATCTTCGACCAGATGGTGAAGGTCCGGGACCGGATGGCGAAGAAGATGGGCTGCAAGAATTTCGTGGAGCTGGGCTACTACCGCATGGGCCGCCTGTGCTACGGCCCCGAGGAGGTCAAGGCCTTCCGGGAGAACATCCGGAAGGACGTCGTCCCCGTGGTGGCCCGGCTGCGCACCGAGATCGGGAAGAAGCTGGGCGTGGACAGGCTGATGGTCTACGACTACGACCTGATCTTCCCCCAGGGAGACCCCGCCCCCAAGGGGGGCAAGGAGGCCATCTTCGCCGCCGCCAGGGCCATGTACCACGACATGAGCCCCGAGACGGGGAGATTCTTCGACTTCATGCTGGAGACCGAGGCCTTCGACGTGGAGTCCCGGAAGCACAAGTGGGGGGGCGGCTACTGCACCAGCTTCATGGCCTACAAGCAGCCCTTCATCCTGGCCAACTTCAACGGCACCGCCGGGGACGTGGACGTGGTGACCCACGAGGCCGGCCACGCCTTTGCCGACTACACCATCGCGGACAACAAGTACGTGGTGGAGCTGAACGTGGGCGGCATGGAGACCGCCGAGACCCACTCCATGAGCATGGAGTTCTTCGCCTGGCCCTATATGGAGGGCTTCTTCGGGGAGGACGCCCGGCGCTACCAGTTCATGCACCTGCTGGACGCCCTGTCCTTCCTGCCCTACGGGACCATCGTAGACGACTTCCAGCGGCAGGTTTATGAGAACCCGGACTGGACTCCCGAAGACCGCAAGGTCGCCTGGCGCAGGCTGGAGGCGGCGTTCCGCCCCCACCTCTCCTTCGACGGGGTGCCCTACCTGGAGGAGGGGACCCGGTGGCAGTATCAGATGCACATCTACGAGACCCCCTTCTATTATATCGACTACTGCCTGGCCCAGACGGCGGCCCTCCAGTTCCTGCTGGAATCCCGGAAGGACTATCACGACGCCTTCCGCCGCTATGTCCGCTTCCTGTCCCAGGGCGGCGAGAAGGTCTTTACCGACCTGCTGGCCGAGGCGGGCCTCAAGTCCCCCTTTGAGCCCGGGGCCCTGCAGGAGGTGGCCAAGGAGAGCGAAGCCCTTCTCCGGGACCTGGAGGCGGCCCTCTGATACTATTCCCAAATTAAAAGCTTTAATTTGGGAATCCGCGTGCTACGCACGCTCATGACGCGCAAGCGCGTCATACCGTCTCATGCAGTCTCAAA
>CACZKM010000011.1 GCA_902781745.1 Oscillospiraceae bacterium | reverse complement strand
ATCTAATCCTGCAAGCCTTTGGCTTGCAGCCCACGGCAGAATCTGCCGTGGGCGATTAAAATGTTTTTTAAACATTTTAATCGATAATTAGTATTATATCTCGTTTTGAGACCGGACGCAAGCGGGAAGAACGGGAGCTGGGAGGGTCACAGCGTAAAAGTTTGCCCGTTGTAATAGATCTCCTCGATCCGGTCCCGGTAGGGAAGGGAGCAGTCCGCCCCCTTGAGCCGCCGGACGATCTCAAAGTCCTCCCAGCTGTGCATGGGGAAGGCGTGGCGAATATCCGCCTGGCGCATGGTCCAGTCGAAGCCCAGCCAGTAATCCCCCTCCTGCCGGGGGTCCAGCACCAGGAAAGCCACGTCGATGGTCTTCCCGGCCAGCTTGGTCATCTCCCCCTTGAAGTCCCGCGCCATGTCCCGGTTCCAGGTGCCGGGCTCTCCGGCCCAGTGCCACCAGTGGAGGTCCCCGGCGTGGTAAATGGTCTTCCCCTCCGCCTCGATGAGGAAGGCCACCCCGGCGTCGGTGGAGGTGAGGGTGGTGATGTGCAGGCCGTTCAGGTCCAGGGCCCGTCCGCCCCCCAGGCGGAAGACGCGGGCGTCGTCGATGCCCAGGGCGGCCTTCCGCCGGGCGGAGAGGGTGATGCAGCTGCCCAGAATGTACCAGGTGTTCTCCATGCCAAAGGCGGAGAAGATCTCCGGGGAGTAATGGTCCCCGTGGTGGTGGCTGGCAAAGACGTACAGGGGCTTGGACCAGTCGATGTCCGGAGTCTCCCCGCCGTACCAGTCGAAGAGGAGGGAGCAGGTCTCCAGCTCCACCAGGAAAGCGCTGTGATAGAGAAAGGTGATCTTCATGGGGGTTCACATCCTTTCCTCCAGTTTACGAGAAGGAAGGGGAAAAGTCAACGCATGAAGGGCCCGATCGTCGCATAGAGTGGGGGAAAGAAAGGAGGAGATGCCTATGGCAACCAGCGGGACCCTGGTCACCCGGGTCTTCACCGGCCGGGGAGAGCTCCCCATCGCCGGAGCCACCATCTCCATTGTCCGGCGGGACGCCGGGGGGCAGATGGACCTGCTGTCCGTCCAGATCAGCGACCCCAGCGGGGACGCCTCTCCCGTGGTCATCCAGACCCCCCACCTGGACCTGAGCCAGTCCCCGGGGACCGCATCCCCCTTCGCCGTGGTGGACGTGTGGGTGGACCGGCAGGGCTTTGAGCTTCTTGTGGTGGAGGACGTGCAGATATTCCCCGGGGTCACCAGCGTTCAGGACCTGCCCCTGGTCCCCATGCCGGAGGACGGGGGCCGGGGCGGGGCGTCAGTGACGATCCCGCCCCAGGACCTATGAGGGGAGGGGAAGAACTTGGCCATTACCGTCCTGCCTTATATCCCCGCGTCCATCACCGTCCACCTGGGCCCGCCGGATTCCCCGGCGGAGAATGTTACGGTACCCTTTCCCGACTACATCAAAAACGTGGCCTCCAGCGAGGTCTATCCCACCTGGCAGCCGTCGGCCCTCCGGGCCAATATCCTGGCCCAGGTGTCCTTTGCCCTGAACCGGGTGTATACGGAGTACTACCGCAGCCGGGGCTACTCCTTCGACATCACCAACACCACCGCCTATGACCAGCGGTTCATCAACGGACGGAACACCTTTGAGAACGTGGACGCCATGGTGGACCAGCTCTACACCACCTACATCCGGCGGGAGGGCTACGCCGAGCCCCTGGCCGCCCACTTCTGCAACGGCACCACCACCACCTGCGACGGCCTGTCCCAGTGGGGGAGCCAGGAGCTGGCGGAGGCGGGGTACAACTCCGTGGAGATCCTGGAGACCTACTACGGCAACGATATCCAGTTGGTGACCGGCGCCCCCACCCGGGAGATCCAGCCCTCCTGGCCCGGCGCCCCTCTCCAGGCGGGGGATCAGAGCGCAGAGGTCCTGGTGGCCCAGGTGATGCTCAACCGCATCGCCCGGACCTATCCCGCCATCCCCCGGCCTCTGGACGCGGACGGGGTCTTCGGGGCCGCCACCCGGACCGCCGTCCGGCAGTTCCAGCAGATCTTTGATCTTCCGGCCACGGGGATCATCGACCGGGCCACCTGGTACAAGCTGGTCATGCTCTACACCGGCATCCTCCGGCTCGCGGAGCTGGACAGCCTGGGCCAGCAGTTTTTCCGGCTGAACTTCCGGTTCCGCCACGTCATCAGCTTCGGGACCGCCGGGGAGGAGGCGGCCTTGCTCCAGTACCTGCTGGCCATCCTCTCCCAGTTTTATCTCTCCCTGCCCAACGTGGCCATCGACGGCGTTTTCGGCAGCGAGACCCTGGCGGCGGTGAAGGCTCTCCAGCAGGACGCTGGGCTGGAGCAGACCGGGGTAGTGGACCAGGCGACCTGGGAAGAGATCATCCGGCGGTACATCGGCATCGATCGGGCCGTTCTCAGCACTGGAGAATACTTCGATTTCCAAAGCGCCGGCGGGACGGTCTCTCCCCAGGTCCTCCAGGATATCCTGGCCGCCGACCCGGGCCGGTTCCCCGGGGTGCCCCTGGCATTGGGACAGCAAGATTAGGAGGTGCCGCCATGCCGCAAACAACCCCCAACGCCCCTCACATCGGCCCCGTCTGGGAGCTCCAGGCCATGCTCCGCACCCTGGCCGCCGTCAACTGGTCCCTGCCCTTCCTGACCCCTGACGGGGTCTTCGGGGAGACCACCTTGGAGGCGGTGATGACCTTCCAGCGGGAGAACGGCCTCCCTGTCACCGGGGTGGTGGACCGGGAGACCTGGGACGCCATTTCCACGGCTTACCGCAAGGCCTGTCAGCGGCTCTACCCCCCAAAAGGGACCGACCTCTTTCCCTTCCCCTCGGAGTGCGTGGAGCCGGGGCAGGCCACCCCCATGCTCCTGCCCATCCAGGCCATGTTCTGCGCCCTGGCCCGGTTCCTGGCGGGGGTGCGGGACGGGGAGCCCTGCGGGACCCTGGACAAGACCACAGAGGAAAATCTCTGCTGGCTCCAGGCAAAGGGCGGCCTGCCCGTCACGGGGAAGCTGGACCGGGACACCTACGACCTGCTCAGCCGGGTCTACGAGACCTTTGTGGCCCGGTCCCCCCAGTGTACCATCCAGACCCCTGATCAGTAAAAACCGCCCGGACACGGATGCTTTTTCCGTGTCCGGGCGATTTGCTTGTCAGGGATCAGTGGACCACCACGGTGGTGCCGTTGGGAATATTGTTGTAAATGAACCAGATGTCGTCGTCGTACATCCGCAGGCAGCCGTGGCTGATGGGGAAGCCGATGCGGCCGTCGTAGAACCGCCCGGAGCCCATGGGCCAGTACTCCAGCCGGGAGTGGAAGGCGTAGCCGCCGTAGAAGCGGACCACGGGCCCGCAGTAGTAGGAGCCGTAGTTCCAGGCGTTTTGCTTATAGGTGGTGGCGAAGACGCCCTTGATGGTGGGGGTGCTGGCCTTGCCCGAGCCGCACAGGCAGGAGCGGATGAGCTTCCAGTTGCCCTGGGAGCCCTGGAAGATGTTCACCCGCTGGTAGGTCAGGTTCACCCAGATGAGGTACTTGGTCTTGCTGGAATACCCCTTGAGGTTGACCCACCGGGTCTTCACGTCCTGGGAGTAGTCGTGGTTCTGGGCCCAGGCGAGGGTGTAGTTGCCGGCGTAGGCGTTGGTGACCATCTTCAGGACTTCCTGATCCGTGGGACCGTGGTAATAGTTGTAGTCATAGTTCTGCAGGGTCACGGTCTTGCTGACGGACTGCTCCTGGGTCCGCCCGTCCTGGGTGGTGTAGGACAGGACGAACTTGATCTCCGAGGCGGTCTTCATCTTCTCGGTGTATTTATACTTGTGGGTGAGGGTGGGGACTTCCTTGCCTGTGGTAAACTTCTGAGAGGAGACCTTTGCGCCGTCCACATACCAGGTGCCGGTGCAGGCCTTGCCGGTGGGGGAGGTGATCTTCGCCTTGACCTCCAGGGTCTCGCCGGGGGCCAGAACGGGCACGGAGGTCAGGTACATACTGGCCCCCTGGATGCCGTAGTCGGCGTAGTTCTCCACCTGGACCTGGGCGCTGGCGCTGATCTCCTGCTGCCGCCCGTCCTGGGTGGTGTAGACCACCTTGCAGGTGACGGTGCTGTAGGCGGGCATTCCGTAGTAGTAGGTGAAGTTATAGTTCAGGTAGGGGGTTCCCGAGCCCAGGGTGACGGGGCCGCTGGCAACCTCCTGGCCGTCCACGTACCAGTATCCGGTGCAGACCTTCCCGGCCTCCGGGGAGGAGATGGGGGCGGTGACCGACAGGGTCTCGCCGGGGGCCAGCTTGGCCGGGGCGACCAGCCGGATGGCGGCGTCCGCCAGACCCAGGTCGGAGAAGGTCTCCAGGTACAGGGAGGCGGAGCCCTTGGTCTGGAAGGTCTCCCCGTCGTTGTTCACGTTGGAGAGGACAAATTCCAGGGTGGCGTTCTGCTGAAGGTCGTGGGTATAATCGATCTCAATGTCGGAGACCGGGTTGCCGCTGCCCAGCAGGACAGGGGCCTCCTGGACCTTCTTGCCGTTGAGATACCATGTTCCGGTGCACAGCTTGCCCTGGTCCCCCTCGGGGACGGTGAGCCGGGCGATGGCCTTCAGATGATTCCCTGCCGGGAGGGTGGTGGGGGCGTCCAAAGTGACCTGGACCTGACTCAGGTCATAGTTGGCCCAGGGATTGAGGGCGCCGTTGGACACGTTCACCTGATAATACCGGGTGAAGAGGTCCACGGTGTCCACCTGTCCGGAGCCGGACACAGTGTTGTCCCGGCCCTCGATGCGGAGATTCTCCACGGAGCCGTTGAGGTTGACGGTGTTCTTTGTGCCGGTGAGGATGATCTTGCTCACCGCGCCGCTGGTGTTGTTTACGGTGACGGTGTTGCCGCTGCCGGAGATGGCCAGAGTTTCCAGGTTGGTGTTCAGGGTGACGGTCCGGTTATCACCAGTGACCTCCACCTGGGCCAGAGGGCGGCCGTTGACGGTCACGCTGCCGCTGCCGTCCCCCACGGTAAAGGTGCCCAGGTCAAATTCCGGGGGAACGGTCAAGGTGGTGTCGCTCTTTGTGGCGGCCAGCACCAGAGTGCCGATGTCGCCCTGGCCCTTCAGAGACAGGGAGGAGAGCTGATCCGACCGGACCACCGCCCACTGGGCGGTCACATCGGACAGGGAGACGGAGGAGGCGGTCTGGTCGAACCAGAGGCTGTTCCCCGTGACGTTTTCCAGGGCGGCGGCGCCGGAGAGGACCACGCCCTTCCCGGCCTGGCCGCTGTAGGAGGCGGCGGGGGAGTAGGTGTCGGCAAAGCGGTAGAGCATGGTGACGAACTCCGCCCGGGTCAGGGGGAGGTCCGCCAGCAGGCTGCCGCCGTTGCCCACCACGATGCCGCTGTCCACCAGGTTTGCCGCGGCAAAGGCGGTCTCGCCGGTGAGGGAGAGGCCGTCCTTAAACTTGGCCAGCCCGTTCTTGTCGGGAAGGGCCCGGACGTTCTGGAAGGCGTCGGCGAAGAGCCGGAAGGCTTCGCCCCGGGTGATGGGCAGGTCCAGGGTCCCGGCGTCGCTGCCGTCCAGGAAGCCCAGGTAGGCGCCGTGGGCGGCGTCCTGGGCGTACCAGGCGTCCACGGGGATCTGCAGCCCGGCGGTGCTCCCCTGGCCGGACACCTGAAGGATCCGGCACAGCAGAGTGACGGCCTGGGCCTTGGTGATGCTGGCGTCCGGGGACATGGTGGTGGCCGAGGTACCCTTGAGGATGCCGTCGTCATAGGCCCGGGTCAGGGTGGCCTTGGCCCAGTGATCCCGGATATCGGTAAAGGCGTCCGCCGGGGCGGCGGCGGTGGTCAGAGAGCCCAGCATCAGCCCGGCGCCCAGCACCAGGGGGATGGCGGCTTTCCAAAACGTTCTCATAGAGATCCTTCCTCTCAAGGTCCCGCCCGGACGGGGGGACCGATCCGATTCTATTATAAGTAAGTCTAGTGTACCGAATAATTGCCAGGATTGCAAGATGCAGAAACAGTTTTTCCGCCGGGAATCTTTCAATGTCCTGAAAAAAAGGATTGACAAAATGGCCAGTATGGACTATACTATCCTAGCAACTTGATTTGCGGATGTGCTGGAACTGGTAGACAGGCACGTTTGAGGGGCGTGTGTCCATGACGTACGGGTTCAAGTCCCGTCATCCGCACCAAACTGAGCGCTCTGGCATACAGCCTGGGCGCTCAGTTTGTTTTTCCCCCCAAAGAGCCGGCACAATGCCGGTTCTTTTTGCAAAAACCCTTCGACACCGGAGCGCCCCACCCTGTCAAACCCGCCGGAAATTCCCGGAATCCTGTCGCATTCCCCGGAACCCTGCCGAACTTTGTCGAACGAATTCTCTTGCATCCTCTCTCTGAAAGGTTAAAATAAAGCTACAAAAAGTTACAAATAGAAACAAAACCAAGGAGGCGAACACGATGCGAGAGATCGACTGGGGCGCGACCCGCCTGACGGGGGAGGACAGCCGCCCCCTGACCTGCCGCTGTACCGTCCTGGCCCGGACCTGCCCGCCGCCGGTAAGCGCTGAGAGCTACGGCGTCCGGCTCACTCTGGAGGAGACCGGGGAGGCGGCAGAGGTCCAAGACCTGACCCTGCTCCCGGGGAAGATCGAGACCTTGGCGGACACCCTGCTTCGCTGCGGCGTCACCCCCTGCGCCCTGGCGGATGTGGTGTCCGACTGGCTGCTGTGACGGGGGACAAGGCAGGCGCATAGGATGGTGCGATCTCATACGACAGGAGGACGCTGTATGAAGGACCATCCCATCACTTACTTTCTGGGGGCCAATTCCGCCCAGGGCTTCGCATCTCTCTATGCGCAATGGATCGACCAGAGCCGGGCCCAGGCCTTTTACGCCATCAAGGGCGGCGCGGGCTGCGGCAAGTCGACCCTCATGGCCGGCATCGCCCGGAGCCTGGAGGCCCAGGGATACGCCGTGGAGTACATCCGCTGCTCCGGGGACCCGGACTCCCTGGACGGCATTTCCATCCCCGGCAAGGGCGCGGCCATGGTGGACGGCACCGCCCCCCACCGGATCGACCCCGCCTATCCCGGCGCCACAGGGCACTATGTAGACCTGGGGGCGGGCTATGACCGCAAAGCTCTGTTTCCCCTGCGGGAGAAGATCGTCGCCGCCGCCCGGGCTTACCAGGTCTGCTATCCCCAGGCCTACCGGCGGTTCCAGGCGGCGGCGGAGAGCCTGCGCCGGGGGCGGGCTCCCCTCCACACCGAGGGCGCGGCGGAAAAGACAAAGAAGCGGGCGGCAGCCCTGCTCCAGCGGGAGGCCGGCGGGGACCGTCCGGGCCGGGGAAGGGTATCCCGCCGGTTCCTGGGCGGACTGACCTGTAAAGGAAGTCTCCTGCTGGAGGATACCGTCTCCGCCCTGTGTGACCACGGCTATCAGATCCGGGACGACTGCGGCCTGGCGGATCTTCTCCTCCGGGAGCTGGAGGCCGGCTTCCTGGACCGGGGCTGCGACGTGGTGGCCTGCCCGGACCCCATGCGCCCCGAGCGCCTGGCCCACCTTCTGGTGCCGGAGCGGAAGGCGGCCTTTCTCACCGGACCTGTTTCAGGGCTGGACTGCCGGACCATCCGCACCGAAAGTCTGGTGGACAAGGAAACATGGCGGGAGGGGAGAGGCTTTCTCCGGCTGTCCCTCCGGGTGGCGGAGGAGCTGGTGGAGGAGGGGATCGGATTCCTGGCCCAGGCCAAGGCCCGCCACGACGAGCTGGAGGACCTGTACCATCCCCATGTGGACTTCTCTCTCTGCCAGGACCTCACCGACCGCCTGACCCGGGAGATCCTGGCTCTGCCGGACGTACCCGATTGACCTGCCGCCCGTACCGTGCTAAAATGACAGGACACGAACGGGAAGGAGGCGCTGTCTTATGCTGGCGCTGTCGAGTGCGGAACTGACGATCCTTGACTGGATCGCCCTTCACTGCCATACCCCCTGGCTGGATGCTGTGGTCCCCTGGATCACACGGTTGGGGGATGGCGGGATCCTGTGGATCATACTGGCGCTGGTGCTGCTTATCCTGCCGAAGGAACGGCTGGTGGGGGCCCAGGCGGCGCTGGCGCTGATCCTGCATGTGGTCCTCTGCAACCTGCTGGTGAAAAACCTGGTGGGGCGGATCCGTCCCTTTGAGCTGGCAGGGATCGACCAGCTTCTGGTGGCCCTGCCGGACGACCCCTCGTTCCCCTCTGGACACAGCGCGGCTTCCTTTGCCGTGGTCACGGTGCTGTTTTGCAACAAGCACCCGCTCCGTTGGCCGGCCTTGATCGCGGCGGTCCTGATCGCGCTGTCCCGGCTGTATCTCTATGTTCACTATCCCACCGATGTGCTGGCCGGTGTGCTGTTGGGGACTCTCTGCGGATTTCTGGCGGTGGGGCTCTGGCGGAAGCTCGCGGCCCGGCGGGGAATGCAGATGGAGAAGGCTGACACCCAAACGCATACAGAGTCATGAAACGGGGCCTGCCCTCTGGTAGACTGGTCTCACAGAACAGGAGGGGATGACCATGGACTGGATCACAGGGATACAGAAGGCCATCGACTACACCGAGGCCCATCTGCTGGAGGAGATCGACTACGAGGCGGTGGCGCAGCAGGCGTATTCCTCCTCCTTCCACTTCCAGCGGCGCTTCCGCTTCCTCTGTGGATTCACCCTGGGGGACTACATCCGGATGCGGCGGCTGTCCCTGGCGGCGGAGGACCTGACCCGTGGCAGGGAGAAGATCATCGACGTGGCTCTGCGGTACGGCTACGACACCCCGGAGAGCTTCTCCCGTGCCTTCGCACGCTTCCACGGCGTTACGCCCACAGAGGCCAAGCGGGGCGGTCAGGTCCGGACCTTCACCCCCCTGTCTGTGAAGCTCATTCTGACAGGAGGCAGTAAAATGGAGTACAGGATCGAAAAACCGGGCCCCGTTCAGGTGGTCTGCAAGCGCCGGCAGGTAACGAAGCCGGAGAACGCCAGAGGCATCGAGGATATCACCGAGTTCTGGAACGAATGCGGAAAAGACGGCTCCATGGGCCGCATCGTCGGGTATTTCCCCAAGGAGCCAAAGCTGAAGGGCCTGCTGGGCATCTGCTTTTCCGCAGAGCTGGACGGGAACCAATTCCCCTACGGCATCGGCGTGGAGTACGACGGCAGGCCCATGGAGGACGAAGATCTGGAGATCGTGACCATCCCTGCCTATACCTACGCGGTGTTTCCCTGCAGGGGGAGGATGCCCAAGTCCTTCCAGGACACCTACCACAAGATCGTCACGGAGTTCTTCCCCCAGAGCGCCCGGTACCAGTACGGCAGCGGCGCGGAGCTGGAGGTCTATCCCTCTCAGAACATCGACGATCCGAATTACTACTGTGAGATATGGATCGCGGTGAACGAAAAGAAGGAGGGCGGCGACGCGATTCGGGAGCGCTTCAGCCCGGACTGAACTGATTTGGACATAACAAAGGCCGGCATTTGCCGGCCTTTGTTATGTCCTGTTTCCTTTTTACTTTCCCAGGGCGGCGCTCTTCTCATAGGACACGATGACCGCGTCCATCAGCGCCGCCGGGACGCCCCGCTGCTCCAGCATCCGGACGCCCTGGATGGTGCTGCCGCCGGGGCTGCACACCTCGTTTTTCAGTTGGGCGGGGTGTTTGCCCGTCTCCAGGACCATCTGGGCCGCGCCCATCAGGGTCTGGGCGGCGAATTGCACCGCGTCCCCCCGGGGAAGGCCGCAGGCCACGCCGCCGTCGGCCATGGCGTCCAGCATCAGATAGGCGAAGGCGGGGCCGCAGCCGGACACCGCCGTGCCCGCGTCGATGATGGCCTCGTCGATGGGGAAAAGCCCCCCGGCCTTTTCCATGACAGCCCGGAACCCCTCCTCCAGGTCGGGGGTCACCTTCTCGTTCTTGCTGTAGAGGACCACCCCCTGGCCCACGGCCACCGGCGTGTTGGGCATGATGCGGATGACGGGGACCTCGGGGCCCGCCCAGGCGCTCAGTTGCCCGGTGGTGACCCCGGCGGCCATGGACACCAGCACCGGAGGGGCCGCCCGCCGGGCCAGCACCGGGGCCAGCTCCGCCAGGACCCCTGCCGCCAGATGGGGCTTCACCCCCAGGAACAGGTATCGGCTCTCCAGAGCGGCCTCCTCCTGGCTGACAGCGGCAAAGCCCAGGTCCGCGGCCAGGGCGGCCGCCCGGTCCGGGTCCCGGTCCACCAGAGCGCCGTCCTTCAGAGAGCGGCTTACCGCCCGGGCGATGGCGCCGCCCATATTTCCCGCGCCGATGAGGCCAAAGGTATACTTCATAGCGATCCCTCCTGCACAGAGTGTTTTTCTGCCCGTATTCTAGCACAGGTCCGGAAAGGGGGCAAGGGCAACCAAAAGATTGACAATGTTTTCTCGTCAGATTGAAACAAACAAAAGAGGGGAGAGGGGGGACTTTTGGCTTGATATCCAAGGTTTTGCAGGGGGCGCGAAAGGTCCTTGCATCCGGGGAAAAGGTAGGGTACAATTTGAAAAACCACAACGGGAGACTATGAGAATGGATCACGTTTTGCAGGAAGCCGCCCTCCTGGATCGGAGCGGCACCGACAGCCTGAAATGGGACGCCCTGGCCGACACCTTCGGCCGGGAGGACCTGCTCCCCCTCTGGGTGGCGGACATGGACTTCAAGACGCCTCCGTGCGTCCGGGAAGCCCTCCATCAGGCGGTGGACCAGGGGGCCTTCGGCTACTATAAGGTCCCCCAGCGGTTTTACGACAGTATCCTGACCTGGGAGGAAACACGCCACGGCGTCCGCTGGGAGCAGGACTGGATCCGCACCACCAACGGGGTGGTCAGCGGCCTCTTCCACCTGGTCCAGGCCGTCACGGAGCCCGGCGCAGGCATCCTGCTGCTGACCCCGGTGTACTATCCCTTTTACAGCATCATAGAGAAGACCGGCCGCAGGACGGTCTGTTGTCCCCTCCGGGAGGAGCGGGGGATTTACACGGTGGATATGGCCGCCTTTGAGGAGACCATTCGGAAGGAGAAGCCGGACTTTTTCCTTCTCTGCAGCCCCCACAACCCCGTGGGCCGGGTCTGGACCCGGGAGGAGCTCGCCGCCATGCTGGACTGCTGCCGGCGGCACCGGGTCCGGGTGATTGCCGACGAGATCCACCACGACCTCATCTTACCCGGCCACACCCATGTCTCCGCCGCATCCCTGTGGGAGGGGGAGGGCAAGCCCATCACCTTCTTCTCCGCCAGCAAGACCTTCAACCTGGCCGGGATGAAGAACTCCATCCTGATGCTCCCCGACGCCGACTTGCGCCAACGGTTCGACGACTTCGAGGCGGCTCTGGGAGGCGGCGGATGCAGTACCCTGGACTATGTGGCCGTCACCGCCGCCTTCGAGGGAGGCGAGGCCTGGCTGGAGGCGCTGATCGAGCAGATCAAAGAGAACGAGGCCCTTCTTCGGGAGACCCTGGCCCCCTATCCCGTGACCGTCTCCCCTCTGGAGGGCACCTACTTGCTGTGGCTGGACCTGGGCGAAGTGATCTCCCGGGAGGCCCTCCGGCCCTTCATCCTGGACACCTGCCAGATCGCCCCTGATTTCGGTTCCTGGTTCTACCCCAAGGACGGGGAGACCGGCGCTCACATCCGCCTGAACCTGGCGGCGCCCCGGGAGACGATTCAAGAGGCTGCCCGCCGGGTGGTCCAAGGCATTCGGAACGCGCCGGGCCGCTGAAGCCCGGATCAAAATACACGACCCCAGAAAGGAAGGAAACGCACTATGGAGATCATTCACACCGACAAGGCGCCCGCCGCCATTGGCCCCTATTCCCAGGCCATTGAGGCCAATGGCTTCGTCTACACCTCCGGCCAGCTTGGCATCATCCCCGACACCGGGAACCTGGCCCACAACATGGCCGCCCAGACCGTCCAGGCCCTGGAGAACGTCAAGGCGGTCCTGATGGCTGCCGGACTGGGCCTGGAAAACGTGGTGAAGACCACCTGCTACCTCAAGAGCATGGATGACTTCGCCCTCTTCAACGACATCTACGGCCAGTATTTCGTCAGCAGCAAGCCCGCCCGCTCCTGCTTCCAGGTGGCCAAGCTGCCCAAGGACGGCCTGGTGGAGATCGAGGTCGTGGCCGCCCGCTGAGCGGCGCTTTCCAAAACGGCATGGGACCGAACCGGTCCTGTGCCGTTTTTTCATGGGGGTTCCCAGGCAAAATGTGAAAAATACGTTGCAAAAAGAAGCAATTTATAGTAAACTATAGAGGTAATTGCCGGACGTACATCCGTCCGCTCTGCGCGGACGCCGGCAAAATAATAAGGAGGTTATTACTTATGAAGAAGATCCTCGCACTTCTCCTGGCGGGCCTGATGGTGTTTGCCCTGGCTGCCTGCGGCACACCCGCCGAGCCCGCTGAGACCGAAGAGACCGAGACCACGGAAGCCACCGAGGCCACTGAAACCGCCGCCTCCGGCGACACCATCGTCATCGGCGTCTACGAGCCCCTGTCCGGCGACAACGGCGCCGGCGGCAAGCAGGAGACCCTTGGCATGCAGTATGCCAACTCCATCACCCCCACCGTGGACATCAACGGCACCACCTACAACGTGAAGCTGGAAGTGGCGGACAACGAGTCCTCCAACGATAAGGCCGTCTCCGCTGCCAGCACGCTGATCGCCAAGGGCCCCTCCGTTATTCTGGGCTCCTACGGCTCCGGCGTGTCCATTGCCGCTTCCGACACCTTCGGCGCCGCCGGCATCCCCGCCATCGGCGTCACCTGCACCAATCCCCAGGTCACCGACGGCAACAGCCACTACTTCCGCATCTGCTTCCTGGATCCCTTCCAGGGCACCGTTCTGGCCAACTTCGCCAAGGACGAGCTGGGCGCTTCCACCGTCTACTGCCTGGGCCAGTTGGGCAACGACTATGACCAGGGCCTGATCAACTACTTCAAGCAGGCTGCCGAGGGCCTGGGCATGACCGTCATCACCGACTCCTTCCCCGAAGGCAACTCCGACTTCAACTCCTACCTGTCCAACGCCAAGAACCAGGGCGCTGAGGTCATCTTCGCCCCCACCTCCATCAGCTATGCGCAGATGATCGTGGACCAGGCTGCCGCCCAGGGCATCACCATGCCTCTGCTGGCCGGCGACACCTGGGACTCCAACGTGGTTCTGGCCGCCACCCAGGGCAAGGACGTCACCGTCTATGTCACCACCTTCTATGCTGAGGGCGGCGATGTGGACTTCGAGAACGGCTTCAAGGACTGGATCAACGGCGACTCCACCAACCTGGCCAACAACGGCGGCGACGACATGATCGCTGCTGTGTCCGTCATGGGCTATGACGCCTACTATGTGGCTCTGGAGGCCCTGAAGGCCGCCGGCTCCGCCGATCCTGCCGACGTTCTGGCCGCGCTGCCCGGCGTGACCTACACCGGCGTGTCCGGCGAGATCGCCTTCAATGACATCGGTGACGCCATCCGCGACACCGCCTTCGTCAAGCAGGCCAACACCAGCGACAATGTCTGGGACTTCGTGAAGGTCCAGAGCGTTGCCGAGTGATCGTACAGGGACGACCCCCCCGTACAGCCGTATTGTAAGAAGTAAGACTGGTGGCGGGAGTGCCTTTTCGTGCTCCCGCCACAGTCCTTCTCCCCGCGGCGCGTTTTGGAACGTATCCATGCGTTCCACGTCCATTCGGAGACGGATGGATACGCTCCAACCCGAGGCAAGAGAAAAGAAACCCCTATCGTTCGTGTAAAGAGTAAGGAGAAAAAAGACTATGTCTGCTTGGATTTCCGCGAATCTGCCATATCTGCTGGCGGGCATCTCCGTCGGCGGCCAGTATGCGCTGATCGCCATTGGGTACACCATGGTCTACGGTATCCTCCGCCTGATCAACTTCGCCCACGGCGACGTGTTCATGGTGGCCGGCCTTATCATGGTGTACGCCACCGCGTCCCTGCCCATCTACATCTCCGTCATCCTGGTGGTGGTGGCGACTGTGTTGCTGGGCGTGGTCATCGAAAAGGTGGCCTACAAGCCCCTTCGCTCCGCCCCCCGTATGTCGGTCATGATCTCCGCCATCGGCGTGAGCTACCTGCTGCAGAACTGCGCCCTGTACTTCACCGGCGGTCTGCCCCAGGTCTACCCCAACATCCCCTTCCTGTCCAAAGTGGTCCAGGTGGGGCCCGCCACCACCAAGATGGTCACCATCGTCACCCCCATCCTCACCCTGGTCCTGGTCTTCGCCCTGGTGGCCCTCATCAAGTACACCAAGGTGGGCATGGCCATGCGGGCCGTGTCCCGGGACTTTGAGACCAGTGAGCTCATGGGCATCAAGATCAACAACGTCATCAGCATGACCTTCGTCATCGGCTGCTTCCTGGCGGCTGTGGGTTCCCTGCTGTACTTCACCAACTACAACTCCGTCATCCCCACCTCCGGCGCCATGCCCGGCCTGAAGGCCTTCGTGGCGGCGGTCTTCGGCGGGATCGGGTCGGTGCCCGGCGCGGTCATCGGCGCGTTCATCATCGGTATCTGCGAAAACATCATCAAGGGCCTGGGCTGGACCGTCTTCTCTGACGCCTTCACCTTCGTGCTCCTGATCGTCATCCTGCTGGTCAAGCCCACCGGTATCTTCGGTGAGAAGGCCACGGATAAGGTGTGAGGTGGCTGCCATGGGAAAGAAACTCACTGCCAGAAAGGCTCCCGAGCAGAAGATCGGTTCCCTCGTCGCCATCCTCTGCATCATCGCCCTTTACATCTTCCTCTTCTGCCTGGACAACGTCCTGCCCGCCTCCAACGGCAATGTGCAGATGCTCATCACCGTCCTGAAGAAGGGCGCCATTTACGCCCTGGTCTGCGTGTCCATGAACCTCCTCAACGGCTTCACGGGCCTGTTCTCCCTGGGCCAGGCGGGCTTCATGCTCATCGGCGCCTACGCCTACGCCATCTTCGCCATCCCCGCCGACCAGCACAGTGCTGTCTACCAGTACTTTGACGGCGGCGCCATCCAGTTCTCCATCCCCGAGGTCCTGGGGAACGTGCTGGGCAAGAACGGCGGCGCCTTCCTGGGGGCTCTGATCTGCATCATCATTGCCGGCTGCGTGGCCGCCATCTTCGCCGCCCTCATCGGCATCCCGGTGCTGCGGCTCAAGAGCGACTACCTGGCCATCGCCACCCTGGGCTTTGCCGAGATCATCCGGGCGGTCTTCCAGTGGAACGGCCTGGGCAAGATCACCAACGGCTCCAACCTGCTGCGGAAATACACCAACTTCAATGACATCCAGATCCAGGTGGGGGGCACCATCTTCAAGCTGGGGACCATCTTCCCCTTCTTCATCGCCACCCTGAGCATCCTGATCATCGTCCTGCTGGTGACCTCCTCCTACGGCCGGGCCTTCAAGTCCATCCGGGACGACGAGGTGGCCGCCGAGGCCATGGGCGTCAACCTCTTCAAGCACAAGATGCTCTCCTTCGTCATCTCCAGCTTCTTCGCCGGCGTGGGCGGCGCCCTGCTGGCTATGTTCCAGACCACCGTCCAGGCGGCCCCCTTCCGGTCCTCCATGACCTATGAGATCCTGCTCATGGTGGTCATCGGCGGCATCGGCTCCATCACCGGCTCGGTCATCGCCTCCTTCCTGTACATCTCGGCCTCCGAGTGGTGGCTGCGCTTCCTGGACAGCGGCGGCGTGACCCTGTTCCACACCCACTTCAACATCCCCTTCTTCCGGGACGGCTTCCGGAAGGTGGTCTTCTCCGTGGTCATCATGGTCATCGTGCTCTTCTTCTCCCGGGGCATCATGGGAGATAAGGAGCTGTCCTTCGCGGGGATGATCCGAAGACTCCGGGGCAAAAAAGCGGTTCCCGCCGCGGAAGGAGAGGAGGATGCCCAATGAGCGAGAAACGGCACGTTTTGCAGGTGGAGAACGCCACCATGCAGTTCGGCGGCGTGGTGGCCGTCAACAACCTGACCATGGAGGTCAACGAGGGCGAGATCGTGGCCCTTATCGGCCCCAACGGCGCGGGCAAGACCACGGCCTTCAACGTCATCACCGGCGTTTACCAGCCCACCAACGGCAGGGTCTCCTTCTACGAAAAGCCCATGGTGTGCAACCACCCCAGAGGCAAGATGGAGAAGCTCTACAAGGGCCAGAACCCAAAGATGTACGTCCACGAGCACACCCTGGCCCCCACCCCCGACCACATCACCAAGCTGGGCATCGCCCGGACCTTCCAGAACATCCGCCTGTGGAAGAGCATGACGGTCTTTGAAAACGTCATCATCGCCAAGCACATGCGGGCCAAGCACAACATCTTTTCTTCCACCTTCCGGGTCAGCCGCAAAGAGGAGATCCGGATGCGGGAGGAGACCGAGGCCCTCCTCCGGGAGCAGGGCCTGTGGCGGGTCAAGGATGACCTGGCCACCAGCCTGCCTTACGGCCTCCAGCGCCGCCTGGAGATCGCCCGGGCCCTGGCTACCGACCCCAAGCTCCTCCTGCTGGACGAACCCGCCGCGGGCATGAACCCCCAGGAGACCCTGGAACTGGCCAGCTTCATCCACGACATCCGCGATAAATACAAGCTGACCATCCTGCTCATCGAGCACCACATGGACCTGGTCATGAACATTTCCGACCGCATTTACGTGCTGGATTTCGGCAGTCTCATCGCCCACGGGATCCCCAGCGAGATCCAGGCCAACCAGCATGTTATCGACGCATACTTGGGGGTGGTAGAAGATGAGTGAGCCCATTCTCAGCATTCAGAACCTGCAGGTGAATTACGGCGGCATCGAGGCCGTCAAGGGCATCTCCTTCGACGTGCCCGAGGGGGAGATCGTCACCCTCATCGGCGCCAACGGCGCGGGGAAGAGCTCCACCCTCCGTTCCATCTCCGGCCTGGTCAAGCCCAAGGGCGGCAAGATCCTCTATAAAGGCGAGGACATCACCGGCAAGAACCCCACGGAGATCGTCTCCCGGGGCATCACCCTGGTGCCCGAGGGCCGGCGGATCTTCGCTGACCTCACCGTGAAGGAAAACCTCCGGGTGGGGGCCTACCTCCGCAAGGACGACATCACCGAGGACATGGAGTGGGTCTTTGACCTCTTCCCCCGTCTGCGGGAGCGTGAGTGGCAGGCCGGCGGCACCCTGTCCGGCGGCGAGCAGCAGATGCTGGCCGTGGGACGGGCCCTCATGAGCCGCCCCAAGGTCATGATGATGGACGAGCCCTCCCTGGGTCTGGCCCCCCTGGTGGTCCGGGAGATCTTCCGGATCATTGAGGAGGTCAACAAGCGGGGGGTCACCATCCTCCTCATCGAGCAGAACGCCAACATGGCCCTGAAGACCGCGGACATGGGCTACGTGCTGGAGACCGGCCGGATCACCATGTCCGGCCCCGGCAAGGAGCTGCTGGTCAATGAGGACGTGAAGAAGGCCTATCTGGGCACCTGACGAAACAACCATACAGACAACGAAGAAATAGCTTTCCGGAAGGATACTCTGGAAAGCTATTTTTTCAAATCCATCGTAAGGGGAGGGAGTTCTATGGGAGAGCTAAAAGAGAACAGGGGATTGCGGGTCTTCCAGGCCCTGCTCCTCTTCCTCTGCCTGAACGCCTGGGCGCCCCTCTGGCTCGCGGTCCGGGCGGGCGGACCCATGGCCGGCATGGCCTGGGCGCGGCCCGTGATCCTGGCGGCCTGCGGGGTCCTGTATCTCCTCCTCCTGTTCACCCCCCGCCACCGGGAGCTGCCGGACAAGACCCTCCGGCGGATGGCCAAGGGCTGGGAGCAGCTCTGGCTGTTCGTCCTGAGCCTGATCCCCGCCGCCCTGTTCCAAGGGGCCCTGGCGGTCTGCCTGTCGGCGCCGGGCCTCACCCCCTGGGGCGGCATCCTGTCCTGGAAGGTCTGGCTCCTGGGGGTGCTTGTGCTGATTCTGGGGGAGGCGATCTTCTTCTGGGCGGGGATCGTCCGGGTGTACGTTACCTCCGTCCAGCTTGGGATCACCCTCCGGGTCCTGGCCGCCGCCTTCGGCTGGGTGCCCATCCTCCATCTGGTCTACCTGGGAAAGGTCCTCTCCGTGGTAGGGGAGGAGGTCCGCTTCGAGTCGGCCAAGCAGGCCCTGGACCGCGCCCGGGCCCAGGACGCCGTGTGCCGGACCCGGTATCCCATCCTTCTGGTCCACGGGGTCTTTTTCCGGGACTTACGCTACTTCAACTACTGGGGCCGCATCCCCGCCGCCCTGGAGCAAAACGGCGCGGTCCTCTTCTACGGCAACCAGCAGTCCGCGCTGCCCGTGGCGGAGAGCGCCCGGGAGCTGGCCGAGCGCATCCGGACCATCTGCCGGGAGACCGGCTGTGAGAAGCTCAACGTCATCGCCCACTCCAAGGGCGGGCTGGACGTCCGCTACGCCGCCGCCCGCCTGGGCGTCGCCCCCTTTCTGGCCTCGGTGACCACCATCAACACGCCCCACCGGGGCTGTGAGTTCGCGGAATACCTCCTGAATACCCTCCCCGAGAGCCAGCAGCAGGCCATCGCCGGGACCTACAACGCCGCCCTGCGGAAATTCGGAGAGACCCCGGACTTCCTCTCCGCCGTCCGGGACCTGACGGCCAGCCGCTGCCAGGCGGAGTTTGACCCTCTGCCTATGCCCGCCAACGTCTGGACCGCCAGCGTGGGCTCCCGGCTGGACAAGGCTGCCGGGGGCAAGTTTCCGCTGAACTTCACCTATCACCTGGTCAAGGGCTTTGACGGGCCCAACGACGGCCTGGTGGCGGAGACCTCCTTCCGGTGGGGACAGAAGTACACCTTCCTCACCGGGGAAGGGGAGCGGGGCATCTCCCACGGGGACGTGGTGGACCTGAACCGGGAAAACATCCCCGGCTTTGACGTTCGGGAGTTCTATGTGGGCCTGGTCTCAGACCTGCGGGAGCGGGGACTGTAGGATTCCACAGTTTGTTTTCACCTTCCTAGGAAATATTCTGAATGTAGCAATACCTCCAACTTGCAAGTTGGAGGTATTTAGTTTGCATAAGCTAATTCAAAAACCGAAAAAATGGAGCGGAAATTCGGGGTTTTCTTAGCCTTTCCAGCATTACCATGAAATATTGTGACGGAGAAGTGGCATTTACAGTGCTTTTTATAGTTGACAAAGGGGGACCATAAATTTATAATTGTATTAGTATAACGGACGCCTTTTATCAATATGGTTGATTGTGGATTCCCGCCGGCCTGGGTCCGTGGGCCCGGCGGATGGACCTTTTCACCCGCACAACGAGTTTCAGGCCGCAATAGGCCATCAGGAAACCAGTCCGGGGCAGAGCACAGACCGCCCGGGGCAAAAAGGAGGAAAAGTATGAACGAAAGACCGGATACTCGCTGCGCCACCTGCGGCACCGACGAAAATGCGTTGTACGACGCCGTTGCCAAGGTGATCGAGCAGTACAAGGAGAAGGACGGAGCGCTGATCATGGTGCTCCACGCCGCCCAGGAGATTTTTGGCTACCTGCCCATGGAGCTGCAGGAGTTCATTGCCGACGGCATGAACATCCCGCTGTCTGAGGTCTGCGGCGTTGTGAGCTTCTATTCCTTCTTCTCCACCCAGAAGAGAGGCAAGCATACCATCCGTATGTGTCAGGGCACAGCCTGCTATGTCCGCGGCGGCAAGAAGGTCGTCGACGCCATCAAGCGCGAGCTGGATGTGGAAGTGGGCGGCACCACCGCCGACGGCCAGTACACCTTCGAGATCGCCCGATGTATCGGCGCCTGTGGCCTGGCTCCCGCCATGATGGTGGACAACGATGTGTACAAGCAGGTGAACCCCGCGAAGGTCCCTGCGATCCTGTCCCGCTATGAGGAGACGGAAGCAGTTGAAGGAGGTGCAGAAGCATGATCAGAAGCATCGCTGACCTGCAAAGCATGAAGGAGGCCTATCTGGACAAGATGGGTCAGTACCAGTATCAATGTCTGGTGTGCTTTGGCACAGGCTGCGTCTCGTCCAAGTGCGAAGCCATCCGGGATACCCTGGTAGAGGAACTGGAGAAGCTGGGGCTGACCGACAAGGTCGCCGTGGTGGAGACCGGCTGTATCGGCACCTGCGCCGTGGGCCCCATCCTCTACGTGCTGCCTGACGAGACCTATTATACCGAAATGACCCCGGATAAGGTGCGGGATATCGTCCGGAAGCACTTTGCCCAGGGCGAGCCCATTCAGGACTACACCTTCTACGATACCATCCAGAAGAAGCACGTGAGCAACATCCACGACATCGCCTTCTTCAAGGATCAGGTCCGCATCGCCCTGCGCAACTGCGGCCTTATCGACTTCAAGACCGTCAACAGCTATGTGGCCAAGGACGGCTACCTGGCTCTGGCCCGCATCCTGGAGAAGGGCGACCGCATGGCCGTCATCCGGGAGATGAAGGAGTCCGGCCTCCGGGGCCGCGGCGGCGCGGGCTTCCCCGCCGGCGTGAAGTGGGAAGCGGCCTACAACCAGCCCGGCGACGAGAAGTACATCATCTGCAACGCCGACGAGGGCGACCCCGGCGCGTTCATGGACCGCTCGGTCTTTGAGGGCGACCCCCACAGCGTCATCGAGGGCATGCTCATCGGCGGCTACGCCATCGGCGCCAATCACGGCGTGGTCTACATCCGCGCGGAATACCCCATCGCGGCGGACCGTCTGGCCGACGCCCTGATCGTGGCCCGGGAGCAGGGCCTGCTGGGCAAGGATATCATGGGCTCCGGCTTTGATTTCGACATCGAGATCCGCATCGGCGCGGGCGCCTTCGTCTGCGGCGAGGAGACCGCCCTGATGGCCTCCGTGGAGGGTCAGCGCGGCGAGCCCCGGCAGAAGCCCCCCTTCCCCTTCCAGAGCGGCCTGTTCGGCAAGCCCACCATCATCAACAACGTGGAGACCCTGGCCACCGTCCCCGCCGTCATGCTCAACGGCGCAAGCTGGTTCCGCCAGTTCGGCACCGAGAAGAGCCCCGGCACCAAGGTCTTCGCCCTGTCCGGCAACATCGTCAACACCGGCCTGGTGGAGGTCCCCATGGGCACCCCCCTGTCCGAGGTGGTCTACTCCATCGGCGGCGGCATCCCCAACGGGAAGAAGTTCAAGGCCGCCCAGACCGGCGGCCCCTCCGGCGGCTGTATCACCGCGGAGAACATCAACACCCCCCTGGACTATGAGTCCCTGGCGGCTCTGGGCTCCATCGTGGGCTCCGGCGGCCTGATCGTCATGGACGAGGACACCTGCATGGTGGATACCGCCCGGTTCTATCTGGACTTCATCCAGGAGGAATCCTGCGGCAAGTGCACTGCCTGCCGCGTGGGCACCAAGCGGATGCTGGAGATCCTCAACCGTATCGTGGCGGGCGAGGGCAAGCCCGGTGATGTGGAGACCCTGGAGCACCTGGGCGCCATCATCAAGGACACCGCCATGTGCGGCCTGGGCCAGACGGCGGCCAACCCCGTCCTGTCTACCATCCGGTATTTCCGGGAGGAGTACGACGAGCATATCATCGAGAAGAAGTGCCGGGCCGGCGTCTGCGGCGACATCGTTTCCAGCCCCTGCGAGAATACCTGTCCCGCCGGCATCAACATCCCCGGTTACATGAGCCTGATCGCCACCGGCGACTACATGGGCGCGGCCCGGATCATGCTCCGGGACAACCCCCTGTCCGGCATCTGCGGCCGTGTCTGCACCCATCCCTGCGAGCGGCGGTGCCGCCGCGGCACGGTGGACGAGGCCATGAACATCTGCGAGCTCAAGCGGTTCGCCACGGACTGGGCCTACAGACAGGGCTTCCCCACCGACGAGGACCTCAAGCCCATCGCCAAGCTGGATAAGCGGGTGGCCATCATCGGCGCGGGCCCCTCCGGCCTGACCTGCGGATATTATCTGGCCCGCCTGGGCTACCAGGTGGATATCTACGAGGCCGAGCGGCGCGCCGGCGGCGTCATGACCTACGGCATCCCCGACTACCGTCTGCCCCTGGATATCCTGGAGCGGGAGATCAACCACATCGAGCGGGCCGGGGTGAACATCATCCTGAACACCAAGATCGGCGACGACATCTCCTTCCGCTCCGTCTATGAAAACTACGACGCGGTCTTCATCGCCATCGGCGCCCAGAAGACCCTGCACATGGGCATCCCCGGCGAGGAAGAGCTGGAGGGCGTCTATCACGGCCTGGACTTCCTGAAGCGCCGCTTCCTCCAGAACGATCTGGACTTCACCGGCAAGAAGGTGGCCGTCATCGGCGGCGGCAACACCGCCATCGACTCCGCCCGTACCGCCGTCCGTCTGGGGGCCGAGAAGGTCTCCATCCTCTACCGCCGGACCCGGGAGGATATGCCCGCCGACAAGGTGGAGATCAAGGACGCCCTGGAGGAGGGCGTGGAGATCCGCACCCTCCTCAACCCCGTGGAGCTGATCGGGGAGAACGGCAAGCTCAAGAGCATCCGCATCATGAAGCAGAACCTGGGCCAGTTCGACAGCTCCGGCCGCCGCAAGGCTGTCTCCAGCGGAGAGAGCTTCGTGGAGGACTTCGACGTGGTCATCCCCGCCATCTCCCAGACCCCCGACACCAAGTTTGCCCAGGGCAAGATGCAGCTCTCCGGCGACCGGATCGTGGCCGACAAGTACACCCAGGCCACCAGCCTGCCCGGCGTCTTCGTGGGCGGCGACGCCCACCGCGGACCCGAGGACATCGTCAACGCCGTCCATGAGGCCAAGGTGGCCGTCATGGGCATCGACAAGTACCTGGGCGGCAAGGGTGAGCTCTACAAGGGCTTTGAGCAGGAGATCACCGACTACCACATCGAAGGCGACATCATCCCCCACAACCGGTTCCTCACCCGGCAGCTGGGCGTCGAGGAGGCCGTGGGCAGCTTCCGCGAACGGAATCTGGGCATGCATGAGCTGGACGCCCGCGCTGAGGCCAGCCGCTGCCTGCGCTGCGACAGGAGGTAAGTGAAATGGCAGATATCAAACTCACCATCAATGGGAAAGAATGTATCGCGCCTGCGGGGAGCACCATCCTCCAGGCTGCCGAGCTGAACAATATCCACATCCCCAAGCTTTGCTATCTGGAGGGCATCCACAAGTACGGGGCCTGCCGCATCTGCGTGGTGGACCAGGTGAGCCCTCCCGCCAAGAACCTCCAGGCCTCCTGTATGGTGGAGGCCAGAGAGGGCATGGTCATCGAGACCAACAACGCCCGGGTCCAGGAAGCCCGCAAGACCATGTACGAGCTCCTGCTCTCCAACCACGACAAGAAGTGCCTGACCTGCGCCCGGAACCAGGACTGTGAGTTCCAGGCCCTGGGCCGGGAGCTGGGCGTGGAGGACTCCCCCTACGAGGGCGAGCGCAACCTCCAGCCCATCGACGTCAGCGAGTCCATCACCCGGGACCCCAACAAGTGCATCCTCTGCCGCCGCTGCGTCAGCGTCTGCAAGAACATCCAGACCACCTCCGTCCTCACGGCGGAGAACCGCGGCTTCAACACCATCATCACCCCCGGCTTCGGCCTGCCGATGGGCAACACCTCCTGCACCTTCTGCGGTCAGTGCGTGGTGGTCTGCCCCGTGGGCGCCCTGAAGGAGACCAGCCACAAGGACCGGGTCCTGGCGGCCATCAACGACCCCAACAAGCATGTTGTGGTCCAGCCCGCCCCCGCCGTCCGCGTGGGCATCGGCGAGTGCTTCGGCCTCCCCGCCGGCAACTGCGAGACCGGCAAGCTGGCGGCCGCCCTGCGCCGCATGGGCTTTGACGACGTGTTCGACACCAACTGGAGCGCCGACCTGACCATCATGGAAGAGGGCACGGAGTTCCTGGAGCGGTTCAAGAAGGTCCTCACCGGCGGCGTGGCCACGCTGCCCATGCTGACCTCCTGCTCCCCCGGCTGGATCCAGTTCATCGAGCACAACTTCCCCAACCAGCTGGATCATCTGTCCACCTGCAAATCCCCCCACCAGATGTTCGGCGCCGTGATCAAGAGCTACTATGCCAAGAAGATCGGCAAGCGCCCCGAGGATATGTATGTGGTCTCCATCATGCCCTGCACCGCCAAGAAGACCGAGTGCGCCCGTCCGGAGCTGATGAACGACGGCGTGCGTAACGTGGACGCGGTCCTCACCACCCGGGAGCTGGGCGACATGATCAAGACCATGGGCATCGACTTCCTCAGCCTGCCTGACGAGGAGTTCGACGCGCCTCTGGGCCTGTCCACCGGCGCGGCCGATATCTTCGGCGTCACCGGCGGCGTTATGGAGGCCGCCCTGCGGACGGTGTACGAGATCGTCACCGGCCGGGAGCTGCCCTTCCCCAACCTCCACGTGCCCGAGATCGCGGGTCTGGAGCAGGTGATGGAGGCTACCATCAAGTTCGAGAACGTGAAGCCCGAGTGGAAGGCCGCCGAAGGCTTTGAGGCCAAGATCGCCGTCACCAGCGGCTATGCCGGCGCCCGGAAGCTCATGCAGCAGATCAAGGACGGCAAGTCTCCCTACCACTTCATCGAGGTCATGGGCTGCCCCGGCGGCTGCATCACCGGCGGCGGTCAGCCGAGACCCAAGGGCGACATCAACGTCACCCGCCAGAAGCGTATGGAAGCCATCTACGGCGAGGACGAGCGCAAGACCCTCCGCAAGTCCCACGAGAACCCCGCTCTGATGGCCTTCTACAAGGAGTGGGGCGACCCCGGCTGCCATGCCTCTCACGAGTACCTGCACACCCATTATGTCAAGCGCGGCAAGTACAACGAGCTGACCGACGAGAACTTTGTGGTCAACAAGTAATGCCCCTGTCCGCTTAACAGAACACAGAAAAGCCGGCCCTGTCCCATACGGACGGGGCCGGTTTTAACATTGATATTTTGAAAATTTTCGAAATACCTCTTGACAATCTGCGCCCAGTCTGCTACTCTGTATTTAGAAGAAATTCTAAATAGCTTTGACCGGAAAGGAAGGTGCGATATGGGAAAGACTGAGATTTTCAAGGCATTATCCGACCCGGTGCGCCGGGAGATCCTGACCATGCTGAAAAACGGCAAACTGTCCGCCGGGGCCATCGCCTACAAGTTCGACATGAGCGGCGCGACCATCTCCTACCATCTGAAGACATTGAAGAAAGCGAATCTGGTCACCGAGGAGAAGCAGAAGACCTTCGTATACTATCACCTGAACCAGCCCGTCCTGGAGGAGGCGATGGCCTGGATGGAGGAGTTAAAAACCCAATAAACGGAAAGATCCCCATGGAGACCGCCACAGTCTCCATGGGGATTCATTCTTTCGTATCCTGCTGCCCGGCAGATTCCTCCTCGGCGATCTCCTTCATGAGCTTTTTATCGGCCTTGGAGGAGAGGTCCAGGGTCTCAAACATATCCGGCCGCCGGTCCCGGGTCCGGATGATGGCCTGCTTCCGCCGCCACTTGGCGATGTTGGCGTGATGGCCCGAGAGGAGGATGGGGGGCACTCGCCGGTCGTGCCAAACCTCCGGTCGGGAATACTGGGGGTACTCCAGCAGGCCGTCCCAGTGGCTCTCGTCGGTGAAGCACGCCGGGTCGGACAGCACCCCGGGCACCAGCCGGCACACCGCGTCGGCCACCGCCATGGCGGGAATCTCGCCGCCGGTAAGGACGAAGTCCCCCAGGGAGATCTCCTCGTCCACGCACTCCTCGATGAACCGCTCGTCGATGCCCTCATAGTGGCCGCAGACCAGGATCAGGCTGTCGTAGTCCGCCTGGAGCCGCTTGGCGTCGGCCTGCTTGAACACCTTCCCGGCAGGGGAGAGGTAGATGGTGTGGACCCGCTTTCCCATGGTCTCGCAGATATGGGACCAGCACTGGTAGAGGGGGTCCGCCTGCATCACCGCGCCGTGGCCGCCGCCGTAGGGGTAGTCGTCCACCTGCCGCTGCTTGTTGAGGGTGTAGTCCCGGATCTGGTGGCAGTCCACCCGGATGATATCCCGCTCCTGGGCCCGGCCCAGGATGGATTCACAGAGCATATCCCCCACCACATCGGGGAAGAGGGTCATGATGTGGATGTGATACTTGAACTCCATCGGGTCACATCCCCTCAATGAGCCGGACCCGGATAAAGCCCTCGTCCACGTTGGTCTCCACGATGAACTCCGGCACAGCGGGGATCATGTGCTCCGCCGCGCCGCCCTTGACCACATAGACGTTGCTGGCCGGGGGTGTCAGGATATCGGCGATCTGCCCCAGCACTTCGCCGGTGTCGGCGTCCCGGACCTCCAGGCCCATGATGTCCGCCAGGAAGAAGGCGCCCTCCTCCAGCTCCACGTCCTCCCGGTCGATGGAGACCACCTTGTCCCGGAGACGCATGGCGGCGTTGACGTCGTCCACGCCCTCCAGCTTGGCCAGGACGCAGTTCTTGTGGACCCGGGCGGCCAGGAGCTTTACGGGCTTGCCGTCGATATACAGGGTGTCGAAGTCCAGCAGGAAGTCGGGGGCGTCCGCCCAGGGGAGGATCTTGACCTCCCCGGCGATGCCGTGGGTGTTGACGATCTTGCCGGTCTCCAAATAGCGTTCTTTCATCACATTCGTTCCTTTCATCCTGAGGAGCGTAGGAAAAAATGGCGGCGCAGCGCGCTTTTTATAGCGCCGAAGGCGCGTTTGAGACTGCATGAGACGGTATGACGCGCTTGCGCGTCATGAGCGTGCGTAGCACGCGGATTCCCAAATTAAAGATTTTAATTTGGGAATAGTATCAATCCATGATTTCCACAGAAACCTTTTTGCCCTGACGCTGGGCCACGGAGCGCATCAGGATCCGGATCTCCTTGGCGATCCGGCCCTGGCGGCCGATCACCTTGCCCATGTCACTGGGGTCGACGCGAAGCTCCAGGGTGATGCTGCCGTCGTTCTCCGTCTCCCGCACGTCCACAGCCTGGGGATGCTCCACCAGATTCTGGGCGATATACGTGAGCAAGTCTTTCATGTGCCCTCCTGCTCTCAGATGGCGTTGGCCTTTTTCAGCAGAGCCTTCACGGTCTCAGTAGGCTGTGCGCCGGTCTTGATCCAAGCCTGGGCGCGCTCAGCGTCCACCTTGATGGCAGCGGGCTCCTGCAGGGGATCATAGGTGCCGATTTCCTCGATGAAGCGGCCGTTGCGGGGATACCGGGAGTCCGCCACGACGATACGATAGAAGGGGTTCTTCTTGGAGCCCATTCTGCGAAGTCTGATCTTAACCATGTCCTTTTCACCTCCATGATTTGTTTGGTCCTTGCATTCTGTATATGGAACCGTACTCTCTGTACGGGTACCAACTGTGCCGCAGTCTCCTCAGAAGGGGAGGCCGGGGATGCCGCCGCCCATGCCGGGCAGCTTGCCGAACCGGCGCTTCTTGCCTTTGCCGGTGAGCTTGGTCATCTGCTTGGTCATCTGCTGCATCATGCTGAACTCCTTGAGCAGCCGGTTCACATCCACCACCTGAAGCCCGCAGCCGGCGGCGATGCGCTTCTTCCGGCTGGAGTTGAGGATGGAGGGGTTCTCCCGCTCCTCAGGGGTCATCGAGAGGATGATGGCCTCGGTGTGGGCCATGATCTTCTCGTCGATGGTCACGCCCTCCAGGGCCTTGGTGTTGACGCCGGGCATCATGCGGATGAGGTCCTCCATGTCGCCCATGCCCTTGAGCTGGACCATCTGGTCGTAGTAGTCCTGGAGGGTGAAGCGGTTTTTCTTCAGCTTCTCCGCCAGCTCCTGGGCCTTCTGCTGGTCAAACTGCTGCTCGGCCTTTTCGATGAGGGAGAGCACGTCGCCCATGCCCAGGATCCGGGAGGCCATCCGGTCGGGGTGGAAGACCTCGATGTTCTCCAGCTTTTCGCCGGTGCCCACGAACTTGATGGGCTTGCCGGTGACCGCCTTGATGGACAGAGCCGCGCCGCCCCGGGCGTCGCCGTCCAGCTTGGTGAGGACCACGCCGTCGATGTCCAGGGCTTCGTCAAAGGCCTGGGCGGCGTTGACGGCGTCCTGGCCGATCATGGCGTCCACCACCAGCAGGATCTCGCTGGGGTTGACGGCTTCCTTGATCCGCTGGAGCTCTGCCATGAGCTCTTCATCCACATGGAGCCGGCCGGCGGTATCCAGGAAGACCATGTCGTTGCCGTGCTTTTTCGCGTGCTCGATGGCCTTCTGGGCGATCTCCACCGGGTCGGTCTGGCCCATCTGGAAGACGGGGATGTCCAGCTGCTTGCCCACCACCTCTAACTGTTGGATGGCGGCGGGGCGGTAGATGTCGCAGGCCACCAGCAGGGGCCGCTTGCCGTTCTGCTTCCGCATGAGGCCGGCCAGCTTGGCGGCGTTGGTGGTTTTGCCCGCGCCCTGAAGGCCCACCATCATGACCACGGTGGGGGGCTGGGAGGCGATGGTGATCTTGGTGGAGTCGCCGCCCATGAGCTCGACCAGCTCCTGGTTGACGATCTTCACGATACCCTGGGCGGGGGTCAGGCTCTCCAGGATCTCGGCGCCGACGGCCTTCTCCGTGACCTTCTTCACAAAGTCCTTGACGACCTTGTAGCTCACGTCGGCCTCCAGGAGAGCCAGGCGGATCTCCCGCATGGCCTCCTTCACGTCAGCCTCGGTGAGACGGCCCTTGTTCCGCAGCTTTTTGAACGCGGCGGAGAGCTTTTCGGTCAGTCCTTCAAATGCCATGGGGGATCACTCCCTTTCCAGTTGGGTGACGGCCTCGTCCAGCCGGCGGCACAGCCCGTTGAGAAGCTCGTCCCGGAAGCGGCGGCCGTTGAGGGCGTCCAGCTCCTGGCAGATGCCCCGGATCTGGGCCACGATCTCTTTGGTCTCGTGGAAACGCCGGATGAGGCCGGTCTTCTCCTCCACGTCCTCCAGGGTGCGCTCCGCCCGGACGATGATGTCCCGGACGCCCTGACGGGTGATGTCGTAGTTCTCGGCGATCTCCGCCAGAGACAGGTCGTCGTTATAGTACAGGTCGTAGAATTCCTTCTGCCGGTCGGTGAGCAGATCACCGTAAAAGTCGAAGAGCATGGTCATCCGGTAGGCCTGATTTTTCATGTTCTTCGCCTCCCATCGGCCGTCTGTAAAGCTGAATCCCTTTACAACCTCGCCTATCCTATCGTAAAAACCGCTGTTTGTCAAGGGCTATTTGTATGAAAAGCCGGGGGCCCGGGCAGGATTTCTTTGGATAGTTCCTTTACATTCCCGGATAATCTTGCTAAAATGAAGGCGAAATTTCGGCATAACCAAAGGAGGGCAGCCATGCTCCCGATCACAGAACGAACCATCGCCCCCGGGGTGACCCTGCGGGCGGTGCAGACCAACAAATTCAAAACCTCCACCTTGGCGGTGACCTTCCTGGAGCCTTTGTCGGAGGAGACCGCCTCCCTCAACGCCCTGCTGCCCAAGGTCCTGCGCCGGGGCACCCGGACCTGCCCGGATATGGAGGCCCTGTCCGCCGCCCTGGACGACCTTTACGGCGGCAGCATCGAGCCCGTGGTCCGAAAGAAGGGGGAGGTCCAGTGCGTGAGCTTCTGGGGCAGCTTCCTGGACGACGCCTTCGTGCCCCCCGGCACCCGGCTCCTGGAGCCCGCCGCGGCCCTGCTGGGACAGATCATCCTGGACCCCGCCGGGGACGGCACGGCCTTCCTGCCTGAATACGTGGAGAGCGAGAAGGCCAACCTCCTGGATAAGATCCGGGGGGAGATCAACGACAAGCTCCAGTACGCCATGGCCTGCCTCCGCCGGACCATGTGCGCCGGGGAGGCCTACGGCGTAGGCCGCCTGGGCAGCGAGGAGCGCGCCGCCGCCATCACCGGCCAGGCCCTCTACGCCCGGTATCAGGACCTGCTCCGCACCGCGCCGGTCTACCTGTATTACTGCGGCTCGGCGGACATCGACCGGGTGGAGGCCGCCTTCCGGTCCGCCCTGGCCGGCCTGCCGGAGGGAGACCGCCGGGCCATCCCGGCCACCCGGTTGGTGGAGGCCCCCGCCGGAGAGGTCCGCCGGGCCTCCGAGGCCATGGATGTGACCCAGGGCAAGCTGGTCCTGGGCTTCCGGGCCGGCCGGCGGTACCGGACCCTGGAGGAGGTGGCCCGGGCCACCCTGTTCAACGCCGTCTTCGGCGGCAGCACCAATTCCAAGCTCTTCCTGAACGTCCGGGAAAAGCTTTCCCTGTGCTATTTCGCCAGCGCCTCCCTGGCCATGACCAAGGGGGTCATGCTGGTCTACTCCGGCGTGGAGTTCGCCAACTTCCAGCGGGCGGAGGAGGAGATCCTGTCCCAGCTCCGGGCATGCCGGGAGGGGAACATCACCCCGGAGGAGCTGGAGGCCGCCCGCCTGTCCGCCGTCAGCAGCTTCCGGGCCGCCCTGGACGCCCAGGGGCGGCTGGAGGAATACTGGCTCAACCGCTTCTTCTCCGGCACGGACTTCCCCCCGGAGGAACTGGCGGAGGCCATCTCCCGGGTCACTCTGGAGGAGGTGGTGGAGGTGGCGAAGGCCATCCGCCTGGACACCATCTTCACCCTGACGGGAAAGGAGGCGTGAGCCATGATGACGCGAGAATACCCCCGGATCGGGGAGACGGTCTTTGAAGAGGTTCTGGACAACGGCCTCCACGTCTTCGTCTTCCCCAAGCCGGAGTTCGGCAAGAGCTACGCCTTCTTCGCCACCCGCTACGGCGGCATGGACACCCGGTTCCGGCTGGGAGACAAGTGGCTGGACACCCCCATGGGCATTGCCCACTACCTGGAGCACAAGATGTTCGACACCCCCGACGGCAACGCCCTCCAGACCCTGTCCGCCGCCGGGGCCTCCCCCAACGCCTTCACCAGCACGGATATCACCGGCTACCATTTTGAGTGTACCGACAAATTCTGGGACAACCTGCGGACCCTGCTGACCTTCGTCTCTGTGCCCTACTTCACCGAGGAGAGCGTGGAGAAGGAGCAGGGGATCATCGCCCAGGAGATCCGGATGTACGAGGACAACCCCGGCTGGCAGGTCTATCACATGCTCATGGAGAACCTCTACGTCCACAACCCCGTCCGCAACTCCGTGGCCGGGTCTGTGGAGTCCATCGCGGAAATCACCGCCGAGACCCTTTACCGCTGCCACGAGGCCTTCTACACCCCCTCCAACATGGTCCTGTGCGTGGCGGGGAACGTGGACCCGGAGGAGGTCTGCGCTCTGGCCCGGGAGATCCTGCCCGGGGAGAATAAGCCCGCCATCCCCCGGGACCGGGGGGCGGACGAGCCCAGGGAGGCCGGCGCGCCCTACAGCGAGCGGACCATGGCTGTGGCCACCCCCCTTTTCCAGATGGGCGTGAAGGTGCGCCCCGGGGAGGACGGCCCGGCCCAGCTCCGGCAGCGGCTCCTGGGGGACCTGGCCTGCGAGGCCCTGATGGGGTCCTCCAGCCCCCTGTACAGCCGGCTCTACGCCCAGGGGCTCATCAACAGCAGCTTCTACTGCGGCTACTCCGACGATCCCGGTACCGCCTTTCTCATTGTGGGGGGGGAGAGCAAGGACCCCGCCGCCATTCGGGACGCCATCCTGGCCGAGGCGGACCGGGTGCGGGCGGAGGGCCTGGACGAGGGCCTCTTCCAGCGGCTGAAAAAGGCGGCCTACGGCGCCTATGTCCGGGGGCTCAACTCCTTTGAGAATCTCTGCGTCAGCCAGGCCCGGGCCTACTTTGCCGGCCAGGATCCCTGGACCTTCCCGGAGCTCTACGACGGCATGACCCGGCAGGACGCCGAGGCCTTCCTCCGGGACTGGCTGCGGCCGGAGCACGTGACCCTGTCGGTGATCCGGCCGGAGGAGGCGGAGGAATGAACACCGTCTCCTTCCCCGGCCTGGGGCTCACCCTCCATCTGAACCGGGTGGCCTTTTCCATCGGGAGCTTTCACATCTACTGGTACGGCATCATCATCGCCCTGGGCTTCTTCCTGGGGGCGGTGTTCTGCGTCAAGCACGGCAAGTACGTGGGCATCAAGGGGGACGACTTCCTGGACGCCCTGCTGTGGGGCGGCCCCCTGGGCATCGTGGGGGCCCGCATCTACTACATCGTCTTCAACCCCAGCCTCTATTTCACTGACGGGAAGCTGGACCTGAAGGCCTGCCTGAACATCCACCAGGGCGGCCTGGCCATTTACGGCGGCATCATCGTGGGGACCCTCACCGCCTTCCTGGTGGCCCGGCACAAGAAGATTTCCTTCGCCGCCCTGATTGACCTGACGGCCTACGGCCTGCTCATTGGCCAGGCGGTGGGCCGGTGGGGAAACTTCGTCAACGGCGAGGCCCACGGCGGTCCCACCTCTCTGCCCTGGCGGATGGGCCTGGAGACCGCCCAGGGCTATATGGAGGTCCATCCCACCTTCCTGTATGAATCCCTGTGGAACCTTTTGGGCCTGGTCCTGCTGACCCTCTTCCTGCGGAAGGGGCTCAGGAAATTCGACGGGGAGAGCTTCCTCCTGTACGTGGCCTGGTACGGCTTCGGCCGGGGCCTTATCGAGGGCCTGCGGACCGACAGCCTGTACTTCTTCGGCACCGGTATCCGCACCTCCCAGATGCTGGGCTTTGCCAGTTGTGCCGTGGCGGTGGTCCTCATCCTGTGGAAGCGCAGCCGGCACCCCCGGCCGGAGGACCTTTATGTAAACAAGATCGCAAAGACCAACTCTGACCAATCAACAGAAAAGGAGTCTTGAACTATGGCAACCATCATCGACGGAAAAGCCCTGGCGGCAAAAGTAAAGGAAACGGTCAAGCAGGAGGCCGAAGGCCTGGCCCGGAAGCCCGGCCTGGCGGTCATCCTGGTGGGCAACAACCCGGCCAGCCGGGTCTATGTCACCAGCAAGGAGAAGGACTGCGCCGAGTGCGGCTTCCTCAGCGAGGAGTACGCCCTGCCGGAGGAGACCAGGCAGGAGGAGCTCATCGCCCTCATCGAAGAACTCAACGGCCGGGAGGACATTGACGGCATCCTCTGCCAGCTCCCCCTGCCTGACGGCATCGACGAGGAGGCGGTCCTCATGACCATCTCCCCGGAGAAGGACGTGGACGGCTTCCACCCCATGAACATGGGCGCCCTGCTGGTGGGAAAGGACGGCTTCCTGCCCTGCACCCCCTACGGCATCATGGAGATGCTGGCGGAGTACGGCATCGACCCCAAGGGCAAGCGCTGCGTGGTGGTGGGCCGGTCCAATATCGTGGGCAAGCCCATGGCCCTCCTTCTGCTCCAGAAGCACGGCACCGTGACCATCTGTCACTCCCGGACCCAGGACCTGGCCTCCGTCTGCCGGGAGGCGGACATCCTGGTGGCGGCGGTGGGCAAGCTCCACATGATCACGGCGGACATGGTCAAGCCCGGCGCGGTGGTAATCGACGTGGCCATGAACCGCAACGAGGCCGGCAAGCTCTGCGGCGACGTGGACTACGCCGACGTGGAGAAGATCGCCTCGGCCATCACCCCGGTCCCCGGCGGCGTGGGCCCCATGACCCGGGCCATGCTCATGAAGAACACCCTCCTGGCCGCGCAGAAGCACCAGGCCAAGTAACACTTGCCCCCGCCGGTCCGTTGTGCTATAATCAACGGGAACCACTGAATTTCCTTTATGGAGGAACCTAGCTATGAGCGAAAGCAGAGAATACTACTCCCGCAGCGAGCAGTACGGCGACGTCCATATCTCCGAGGAGGTCCTGGAGATGATCGCCGGCGCCGCCGCGCTGGAGGTGGAGGGTGTCACAGGCCTGGCCGGCGGCACGGTCAGCGAGCAGATCCTGGGCCGCAAGAAGCTGTCCAAGGGCATCACCATCCTGTGGGAGTCCGACCAGATCACCATCAATATCTCCATCCAGATCCGCTATGGCAGCATCATCCCCGAGGTGGCCCAGAAGGTCCAGGAGGGGATCATCGCCAGCGTGGAGGCCATGAGCGGCCTCAAGGTGGCGGAGGTCAACGTCCGGGTGGGCGGCGTCACCTTCCCCAAGGCGGAGGAGGCATAAGAAAACGCACCGATCAGGGGCCCGCGGCCTGTGTGCCGCGGGTCCTTTTTGCCGTTCACAGAAAGTTTTCGGAAAAAGGGGAGGCTGGGTCTTCCCTTTTTGCATAATCTTGTATATACTGTATATTACCTATGACCAGCGCGCAGAAACCAGAGAGAATGAATGTGAGGGGACCGTTATGACCAGATCAGAAGCGCGAGAGATCGCCATGCGCTGCTCCTATGCCCTGGGCTATTCCCAGCAGTCGCCGGAGGACTTTTTGGCCGACAGCGTCAACAAGGAGCTCTTCCAGCGGTGGAAGGACGAGGACGGCCTGTATAAGGACTATCCCAACGAGAAGCAGTTGGCCTATATCCGGGAAGTGGTGAAGGGCGTGGCCGAACACGGCCCGGAGCTGGACCAGTACATCGCCCAGTACGCGAAAAACTGGTCCTTCGACCGCATCCCCCGCACCGCCGCGGCCATCATGCGGGTGTCCATGTATGAGATTTTGTATATGCCCGACGTTCCCGCCGCCGCCGCCATCAACGACGCGGTGGAGATCGCCAAGGGCTATGAGGACGAGAAGGTGGTCTCCTTCATCAACGGCATCCTGGGCTCCTTCGTCCGAGCGGAGTTCCCGGAGACCGGGGACAAGCCCGCCTCGGAAGGGGAGGCCTGACCATGCCTGCCGTCCTTGGCCTCGACACCAGCAACTACACCACCTCCGCCGCCTGGTTCGACGGGGAGACCGGGGACAACGCCGGGCGGCTCCTGACGGTCCCGGAGGGCTCCCTTGGCCTGCGGCAGAGCGAGGCCCTGTTCCAGCACGTCAAGCGTCTGCCGGACATCCTGGCGGACCTGCGGCAGACCGGCCTGCCGGAGACCATCGCCGCCGTGGGGGCCAGCACCCGGCCCCGGGAGGTGGAGGGCTCCTATATGCCCTGCTTCCTGGCGGGGGAGTCCCAGGCCAGAGTCATGGCCCAGACCTTCTCCCTGCCCTTCTGCCCCTGCTCCCACCAGCAGGGGCACATCGCCGCCGCCGCCTGGTCTGCCGGGCGGATGGACCTGCTGGACAGGCCCCACCTGGTCTGGCATCTCTCCGGCGGCACCACAGAGCTGCTGTATGTGGTCCCCGACGGGGTCACCGTCAAAGGGGAGATCATCGGGGGGACAAAGGATCTGTCCGCCGGGCAGCTCATCGACCGCACCGGGAAAAAGCTGGGCCTGGCCTTCCCCGCGGGGAAGGCGGTGGACGCCCTGTCCCTGGAGGCGGACAAGACCGACAGCTTCCGGGTAAAGGTGTCTGCAAGCGCCTTCTCCTTCTCCGGGGTGGAGAACAAGATGAACGCCCTGGCCGAGAGCGGGGAGACCCCCGCCAACATCTGCCGGTACGTCCTGGGCTCCATCATCGGGGCCGTGGAGCGGGCCACCCTCCAGGCCCTGGAACGATACCCCGGTCTGCCGGTGCTGTGCGCCGGCGGGGTGGCCTCCAACAGCCTCCTGCGGGAGACCATGATCGACCGCTGCGGCGCGGTCTTTGCCCAGCCGCGGTTTTCCACCGATAACGCCATGGGCGTCGCCATCCTCACCTGGCGGGCCCTGTTTCAGACCGATACGCCATGAATGAACCCATTTCCGTCACCGCCCTGAACCAGTACGTCAAGGGCCTGCTGGACCGGGACCGTCTCCTGGGGCAGGTCTACGTCTGCGGGGAGGTGTCCAACTATAAGCGATACCCCTCAGGCCACCACTACTTCTCCTTAAAGGACGCGGAGAGCAGTATCCGCTGCGTTCTGTTCCGGGGAAACGCCGCCTCCCTCCGGTTCCAGCCGGAGAACGGTATGAAGGTGGTGGTTTCCGGCCGGGTGTCCGTCTACCCCCGGGACGGGGCCTACCAGCTCTACTGCACCCGCATGACCCCTGACGGGGTGGGGGAGCTGGCCCTGGCCTTTGAACAACTGAAGAACAAGCTCCACCGGGCGGGTCTCTTTGACCCCGCCCGGAAGCAGCCCCTGCCCGCCTATCCGAAGCGGATCGCCCTGGTGACCTCTCCTGCGGGGGCCGCCGTCCGGGACATGATCCGCATTTTAGGCGCCCGCTGGCCTATGGCGGAGGTCCTGGTGGTCCCCGTCCGGGTCCAGGGAGAGGAGGCGGCGGGGGAGATCGCGGCGGCTTTGGACCTGGTCAACGCCATGGACCTGGCCGACCTCATCATCACCGGCCGGGGCGGCGGGTCCATGGAGGATCTTTGGGCCTTCAACGAGGAGATCGTGGCCCAGGCCATCTTCCGCTCCCGGCTTCCGGTGATCTCCGCCGTGGGCCACGAGCCCGACGTGACCATTTCCGACTATGTTGCCGACCGCCGGGCCTCCACCCCCTCCAACGCCGCCGAGCTGGCGGTGCCCGACCAGGAGGAGCTGCGCCAGACCCTGGACCACCTGTATCACCGGCTGGACCGGGCCATGGACCGCCGCCTCCGGGAGAGGCAGGACGCCCTGGTTCGGCTGGGGAGCAGTCCCTTCCTGCGCTCCCCCCTCCAGGCCGTCCGGGAGAAGCGGATGGCCCTGGACCTGCACCGCCAGCGGCTGATCCGCGCCATGGAGCGAAAGACCGGGGAGACCCGGCAGACCATAGGAAGACTGGCGGCCGCCCTGGACGCCCTGAGCCCCTTTAAGGTGCTGGGCCGGGGGTACGCCATTTCGTATACCGAGGACGGCGCCGTCCTCACTTCCGTCCGGCAGGCAAAGGCCGGGGACCCGGTGGACCTTCGGGTCTCCGACGGGACCCTCCACTGCCGGGTGGAGGGAAAGGAGAGACACCAATGGCAGAAAAAAAGCTGACCTTTGAGCAGGCCATGGCCCGCCTGGAGGAGATCGTGGCCCAGATGGAGGCCGGGGAGCAGCCCCTGGACCAGTCCCTGGCCCTGTATGAGGAGGGGGCCAAGCTCATGAAGCAGTGCGCCGCCATGCTGGACAAGGCCGAGCAAAAGGTGGCCAAGCTCCGGGTGGAGGCCACCGGGGAGCTGACCGAAGTCCCCTTCGCGCCTCTGGAGGACTGACCATGGACTGGAACGCACAGTTTGCCGCCTGGCAGAACACCGTCGAGGCGGCGTTACAACAATACGCGGACCGCTGGCCGGCCTACGGCGACCTGCAGGCGGCCATGGCCTACAGCCTCCTGTCCGGGGGCAAGCGCATCCGCCCGGTGATCACCCTGGCGGTGTGCCGCCTCTTCGGCGGGGAGGAGGAACAAGCCCTCCCCCTGGCCTGCGGCCTGGAGATGGTCCACACCTATTCCCTCATTCACGATGACCTGCCCTGCATGGACGACGACGATTTTCGCCGGGGCAGGCCCACCAACCATATAGTATACGGCGAGGCCATGGCCACCCTGGCGGGCGACGCCCTCCTCACCGCCGCCTTTGAGACCCTGACCGCCGCCTCCCTACCCGCCCCGGACCTGGTCCGGGCGGTGCGCTGCCTGTCCCGGGCCGCCGGCCCCGCCGGTATGGTGGGAGGCCAGGTCCTGGACCTGCTGGGGGAGGGGAAGACCCTCTCCGAGGAGGCGATCACCGACGTCCAGCGGCTGAAGACCGGCTGCATGATCCAGGCGGCGGCCCGCCTGGGGGCGATCGCCGCCGGCAGCACCCCGGAGCAGGAGGAGGCAGCGGCGGATTACGCCCGGCATCTGGGCCTGGCCTTTCAGATCCGGGACGATCTGCTGGACGTGCTGGGGGACGAGGCCACCTTCGGCAAGCCCATCGGCTCCGACGCGGCCAACGAAAAATCCACCTTCATCACCCTGCTGGGCGTTGACGCCTGCCAGAGAAAGGTGGAGGAGCTGACGGAGCGGGCGGTGGCCTGCCTTGCCCCCTATGCGGGCCGGGACTTCCTGTGTACCCTGGCCCGGAATCTGGCGGTGCGGAAGAAATGACCCCGCCTGAGAAGATTGGAGATATAAAGATATGAACGAACGGGAAGAATACCCTTCCCTCCATGGGATCAGCGACCGGGAAGCGGAGGAGCTCTGTCACAAGCTCCGCCGCCGGGTGGTCCAGGTGGTCTCCAAAACCGGGGGCCATCTGGCCTCCAACCTGGGGGCCGTGGAGCTCACCGTGGCGCTGCACCGAGTCTATGACACCGGCCGGGACCGGCTGGTTTTCGATGTGGGACACCAGTGCTACATCCATAAGATCCTCACCGGCCGCAACGGCCGGATGGAGACCCTGCGCACCTTCGGCGGCGTGGCCGGCTTCCCCAAGCCCGGGGAATCGGTCCACGACGCCTCCATTGCCGGCCACGCCTCCACGGCGGTGTCCACCGCCCTGGGCATGGCCAAGGCGCGGACCCTGACGGAGCAGGACTACAAGGTGGTGGCCCTGCTGGGGGACGGCTCCCTCACCGGCGGTCTGGCCTATGAGGGCCTGTCCATGGCCGGGGAGAGCGGGGAGCCCCTGGTGGTCATCCTCAACGACAACGGGATGTCCATCGACGCCAGTATGGGGGGCGTGGCCCACCACCTGGCCCAGCAGCGGCTCAAGCCCCAGTACCTCCGGGGCAAGCGGCTCTACCAGAAGATCATGGGGGCCACCCCGCCGGGGCGGGTCCTCCATGACGGCATCCACAAGGTCAAGGAGGGCGTAAAGGCCTCCCTGCTGCCCGGGTCCATGTTTGAGAACATGGGCTTCCAGTATATGGGCCCCGTGGACGGCCACGATGTGGCCGGCCTCACCCGCCTGCTGACCTACGCCGCCGCCCAGGACCACCCGGTCCTCCTCCACGTCAAGACTGTGAAGGGAAAGGGCTACCCTCCGGCGGAGCGGAACCCCGACGCCTTCCACGGCACCGGCCCTTTCCGGATCAAGGACGGGGCCCCGGTAAAGGAGGGGAGCGGAGAGAGCTTCTCCGCCCGGTTCGGCAGGGAGCTCTGCGCCCTGGCGGAAGAGGATCCCCGTATTTGCGCCCTCACCGCCGCCATGACCGGGGGCACGGGACTGACGGACTTTGCCGCCCGGTTCCCGGACCGGTTTTTCGACGTGGGCATCGCCGAGGGCCATGCCGTCACCATGACCGCCGGGATGGCCAAGCAGGGTCTGGTCCCGGTCTTCGCGGTCTATTCCACCTTTTTCCAGAGAAGCTATGATATGCTCCTCCACGACGTGGCCATCGACAGGCTCCACTGCGTCTTCTGCGTGGACCGGGCGGGCCTGGTGGGGGACGACGGAGAGACCCACCACGGCCTCTTCGACTTAAGTTACCTGAAAACGGTCCCCGGCATGACGGTGTACACCCCCGCCAGTCTGGAGGAGCTGTCCGCCATGCTCCGGCAGGCCGTATATCACACCGAGGGCCCTGTGGCCGTCCGTTACCCCCGAGGGGGGGAGAACGGCTGGAGCGGTTCGTCCACCGGCCAGCCGGCGGATGTGCTGCGGCAGGGGACCGACCTGACCATGGTGACCCTCGGCACCATGACCGGCCCGGTGCTGGCTGTGGCGGACCGCCTGGCAGAGGAAGGGATCTCCGCCGAGGTGGTCAAGCTCAACCGGCCCATCCCCCTGCCCGGGGAGACAGTTTTGGCCTCCCTGCGCAAGACCGGCCGCCTGCTGGCGGTCCAGGAGTGCGTGGAGATGGGCTCTCCCGGGCAGGATATCCTGGCCGCGGCGGCTCTGGCGGGGCTGACCCTCCGGGGGGCCGCCCTGTGCTCCTGCGGCACGGGCTTCGTGCCCCACGGGACCGTCGCCCAGCTGCGGCAGCTCTGCGGCCTGGACGAGGACAGTATTTTTGCGAAAGCCATGGAGGTGACGCGCGGTGGCAGCGAAGAAACGGCTGGACGTCCTGCTCACTGAGCGGGGTCTGGCGGAGAGCCGCCAGAAGGCCCAGGCCATCATCATGGCCGGCCAGGTCTTCTGGCAGGGAAAGCGGATGGACAAGGCCGGCGCTTCCGTCCCCGAGGACGCGGAGCTGGAGGTCCGGGGCGGACTGAAATACGTCAGCCGGGGGGGGCTGAAGCTGGAGAAGGCCATGGAGACCTTCGACCTGCCTGACCTCACCGGAGCCGTGGCCATCGACGCAGGGACCTCCACCGGGGGCTTTACCGACTGTATGCTCCAGAACGGCGCGGCCAAGGTCTACGCCGTGGATGTGGGCTATGGCCAACTGGCCTGGAGCCTGCGCAGCGATCCCCGGGTGGTGTGCATGGAGCGCACCAACGTCCGCTATCTGACCGGGGAGGACATCCCCGAGCCCCTGGACTTCGGCAGCGTGGACGTGTCCTTCATCTCCCTGCGGCTGATCCTCCCCGCCCTCCGAACGCTCATGAAGCCGGAGGGAGAGCTGGTCTGCCTCATCAAGCCCCAGTTCGAGGCGGGGAAGGAGAAGGTGGGGAAGAAAGGCGTGGTCCGGGACCGGGCAGTCCACCGGGAGGTCCTGGAGCAGTTCCTCCGCCACGCCGACGAATGCGGCTTTTATGTGAAAGACCTGACCTTCTCCCCCATCCGGGGCCCGGAGGGCAACATCGAATACCTGGGCCACCTGACGGTGCGGGAGCAGCCCCCTTACGACGGGGACCTGGCCGCCCTGGTGGAGGCCTCCCACGCGAGATTGGAGGGAACCGAGCCATGAAGATCATCCTGTGTCCCAACCCCTTCCGGGACAAGGGCCTGAAGGCCGCGCAGAACGCCGGAAAGCTCCTGTCCGCTGCCGGCGCGGAGGTGACCTACTGCTTCCCCTTCCCGGTGGACAAGACCACCCTGGGGGAGATCGACCGCAGCGTCAGGATCAAGGACCTGCGCCATGAGCTGCCCGGGGCGGACTTTCTGGTCTGCTTCGGCGGGGACGGCACCATCCTCCACGCCGCCAAGGACGCCAGCAGCTTCGGGGTGCCCATCGTGGGCGTGAACCTGGGCAGCGTGGGCTTTATGGCGGAGCTGGAGCAGGAGGAGCTGGACAAGCTGGGCCGCCTGATCACCGGGGAGTATAACCTGGAGAACCGGATGCTCCTGGACGTTCGTGTGGTCCGGGACGGCAGGACCCTCTTCCGCAGCGCTGCCCTCAATGACGCCGTGGTCACCAAGGGGGCCGTGGCCCGGATCATCGACCTCCAGGTCTACGGGGACAAGATCCTCATCTCCAACATCTATGGCGACGGGGTCATCATGGCCACTCCCACCGGCTCCACCGCCTACTCCTTGTCCGCCGGCGGCCCCATCGTGGAGCCCACAGCGGAGAACATCATCATGACGCCCATCAGCGCCCACACCCTCCAGGCCAAGGCCATGGTCCTGGACAAGAACCGCCGCATCGAGATCACTGTCCCCAAGAGCAGCCGAAAGACGGCCTACCTGTCCGTGGACGGCGGCAAGGCCTTCAAGCTCATTTCCGGGGACACGGTGGAGATCGGCCGGTCCCGGCGGTCCCTGAGTCTGGTGAAGCTGTCGGGAAAGAGCTTCTACGAGATCATCAGCCACAAGCTGGAAAGGAGGAGCCGCACATGAAAGCCAGACGGCAGGCGGAGATCCTGGCCATCATTCGGGAATACGATATTGAGACCCAGGACCAGCTTCTGGAAAAGCTCCGGGAAAAGGGGATGAAGTCCACCCAGGCCACCATCTCCCGGGACATCAAGGAGCTCCATCTGGTCAAGGAGCTCACCGGCAGCAGCAGCTATAAGTACGCGGTCAGCCAGAAGAACACCTCCCTGAACGTGGCCGGCCGCCTGAACAATATCTTCCGGGAGAGTGTGACCTCCTTCGACCACGCCCAGAACATCGTGGTCCTCAAGACCATGCCCGGCCTGGCCTCGGCGGCCTGCTCGGCCATGGACGGGATGCACCTGCCCAACATGGTGGGGAGCCTGGCGGGGGACGACACCTCCATCCTCATCATGCGCACCAACAAGGACGCCGAGGACCTGTGCGCCGAGATCACAAAAATGCTGGAGAAATAACCTTCCCGGGGGAAGGACACAGAGAGGAGGGCGACGACCATGCTGTCCCTGCTGCACATCGAAAACATCGCCCTCATCGACCGGGCGGACCTGACCTTCGGGCCGGGCTTCAACGTCCTCACCGGCGAGACCGGCGCGGGCAAATCCATCATCATCGACGCCATCAGCGCCGTCCTGGGGGAGCGCACCAGCCGGGACCTCATCCGCACCGGGGAGAAGGCCGCCCAGGTCACCGCCCTGTTCCGGGACCTGCCCGACCTGCCCTGGTTTGAGGAAAACGGCGTGGGGCCGGATGAAAACGGGGAGCTCCTCATCTCCCGGAGGATCCAGGCCGACGGCCGGAACCTCTGCCGGGTGGCGGGGGTCCCCTGCACCGTGGTCCAACTGAAGGCCCTGGGCAGTCAGCTCATCGACATCCACGGCCAGCACGATGGCCAGCAGCTCCTGGACGAGACCTGCCACCTGGGCTACCTGGACAGCTTCGGCGGCCTGGCCCCGGACCTGGCGGCCTATCGAGGGGCCTACGACGGCCTGGCGGCCCTCCAAAAGCAGATCAGCGCCCTCCAAATGGATGAGGCGGAAAAGGCCCGCCGGATCGACTCCCTCCAATTCCAGATCGGGGAGTTGGAGCGGGCCCAGCTCCGCCCCGGCGAGGAGGAGGAGCTGGAGGAGCGCCGGACCATCCTCCGCAGCGCCGACCGGCTCACCGCCGCCATCCGCGCCGCCCACGACGCCCTGTCCGGCAGCGACAGCCAGGCCGGGGCGGGGGAGCTCCTGGCGGAGGCGGAAAACGCCCTGGGCCAGGTGGCGGAGGTGGCGGAGGAGTTCGACCAGCTCCACCGCCGGCTGGCCGAGCTGCGGTTCGGCCTGGAGGACCTGTCCGTCCAGCTACGGGATATGCGGGGGGCCTACGACTTTTCCCCCCAGGAGCTGGACCAGGTGGAGAGCCGGTCCGACCAGCTCTACCGCCTGAAAAAGAAGTACGGCGGCACCGTGGAGGAGATGCTGGCCTACCTGGACAAGAGCCGGGAGGAGCTGGAGCGCATCGAGCTGGCCGACGACACCATCCAGAAGCTGAAAAAGCAACGGAAGAAGATCTTTTCTCAGGTGAAGGAGCTGGCCGTCGGCCTGTCGGAAAAACGGAAGGCGGCGGCGGAGGCCCTGAAGGCTCGGATCGAGGGTGAGCTGCGGGAGCTGGATATGCCGAAGGTCCGCTTTGAGACGGAATTTGCCCCCAAGACCAACGCCCTGGGCCTGGACGAGACGGGGATGGACGAGGTCCGGTTCCTCATGTCCGCCAACGTGGGGGAGAACCTCAAGCCCATCGCCAAGGTGGCCTCCGGCGGCGAGCTCAGCCGCATCATGCTGGCCCTGAAAAACGTCCTGGCGGAGAACGACAGCATCAAGACCCTGATCTTCGACGAGGTGGACACCGGGGTCAGCGGCCGGGCGGCGGGGAAGGTGGCGGAGAAGATGAGCCGTCTCTCCCGCCGGTGCCAGGTGCTGTGCGTCACCCACCTGGCCCAGATCGCCGCCATGTCCGACCATCACTTCTCGGTCTCCAAGGCCGAGCGGGACGGCCGGACCTATACCGGCGTTGCCGACCTGGACCGGGAGGGCCGCAAGCAGGAGCTGGCCCGCCTCACCGGCGGCGTCCATGTGTCCCCGGCCATTCTGGAGGGCGCGGAGGAACTGCTGCGGGAGGCGGAGGCGTTTAAGGAGAAGGAAACCGATTGACGGAAGGAAGCGCAACCGGAACGATGGCCTTGGCAATATATGCCAACAAGGAGATGATTCGTTGTGTTGTTGATCTGTTTGATTGCGGCGGCTCTCGGCCTTCTGGCCCGTCTGGCCGGCCAGGATACGAAACGTCCTTATCTGGTTACGGTGATCGCTGTTCTTGCCGCTGTTGTTCTGCGGGCCCTTGCCTTGCGCAGCAGCAATGGCAGCGAAGCGGCGTTTATGCTGGCACTCGTAATGGGCTGCGCTGCCGCGGGAGCTCTGTTGGGAGAGGTCGTCGCCCTGTTCCGAAGAACCAAAAATTAAGTTTGACAAACTTTGACGGGGGTGCTATAATCACCCCCGTTATATCGTCTTACTGCAATGAAGGGAAGAAGTAGCCCGCGCGCGGCTGTCCAGAGAGCCCCCGGCCGGTGGAAGGGGGAGAGCGGCGCGGCGTGAAGATACCTCCCGGAGCAACTGCCTGAACGTCCACGGGATCAGTAGGGTAAGTCGGGTGCGCCCGTTATCGCGCCGGGTGTTGGACCTTTGGCCGCAACACTCTGAGGCCCGTTCCGTGAGGGGCGGGTAAACTGAGGTGGTACCACGATAGCTTTTATCGTCCTCTGTCATTCCCGGCAGAGGGCGTTTTTTGTTCTCTGCGAACACAAGGAAAAGGAGAAATGCAACCATGGGAATCTATGAAGAACTGCAGGCCCGGGGCCTCATCGCCCAGGTCACCGACGAGGAGGAGATCCGGGACCTGGTGAACAACGGCAAGGCAACCTTCTACATCGGCTTTGACCCCACCGCCGACAGCCTCCATGTGGGCCACTTCATGGCCCTGTGCCTGATGAAGCGCCTCCAGATGGCGGGCAACCGCCCGGTGGTCCTGGTGGGCGGCGGCACCGGCTACATCGGCGACCCCTCCGGCCGGACGGATATGCGGTCCATGATGACCCCGGAGACCATCCAGCACAACTGCGACTGCTTCAAAAAGCAGATGGAGCGGTTCATCGACTTCGGCGAGGGCAAGGCCATCATGGTCAACAACGCCGACTGGCTGCTCAAGCTCAACTATGTGGACCTGCTCCGGGACGTAGGGGCCTGCTTCTCTGTGAACAACATGCTCCGTGCCGAGTGCTACAAGCAGCGGATGGAGAAGGGCCTGTCCTTCCTGGAATTCAACTACATGATCATGCAGTCCTACGACTTCTATCATCTCTTCCAGGAGTACGGCTGCAACATGCAGTTCGGCGGCGACGACCAGTGGTCCAATATGCTGGGCGGCACCGAGCTCATCCGCAAAAAGCTGGGCAAGGACGCCTACGCCATGACCATCACCCTGCTGATGAACTCCGAGGGCAAGAAGATGGGCAAGACCGCCTCCGGGGCGGTGTGGCTGGACCCCGAGAAGACAACCCCCTACGACTTCTACCAGTACTGGCGGAACGTGGGCGACGACGACGTGCTCAAGTGCATCCGGATGCTCACCTTCCTGCCCCTGGAGGAGATCGACAAAATGGACGCCTGGGAGGGCGCCCAGCTCAACACCGCCAAGGAGATCCTGGCCTATGAGCTCACCAGCCTGGTCCACGGCGAAGAGGAGGCAAAAAAGGCCCAGGAGACCGCTCGGGGTCTGTTCTCCAAGGGCGGCGATACCGCCAATATGCCCGCCACCGGCCTTTCTGCCGCGGACCTCACCGACGGCTCCATCGGCATCCTGGAGCTGATGCTCAAGTGCGGCCTGGTGCCCTCCAAGGGGGAGGCCCGCCGTCTGGTCCAGCAGGGCGGCGTGGAGGTTGCCGGGGAAAAGGTCAAGGACATCGGCTTTGCCGTCTCCGCCGACCAGCTCGCCGGAGAAGGCGTCGTGGTCAAGAAGGGCAAGAAGGTCTTCCACCGTGCTTTCCTGGAAGGCTGATAGATTCAAAAGCAGCATACAAAAATCCCGCCTGCCATGAGGCAGGCGGGATTTTTCGGTTTTCTTGTTAGTCAGCCAAATACTGCCGGACAAGCTCCTGAAGCAGCTCGTCCCGGTCCAGCTTCCGGATCAGGGTCCGGGCGCCGTTGTAGTTGGTGATATAGGTGGGGTCTTCTGAGAGGATATAACCCACGATTTGATTGATGGGATTATAGCCTTTCTCCTTCAAGGCGTCGTACACCGTGGTCAAGATGGCTTTCATCTCGCTGCTGCGGTCCTGGACGACTTGGAACTTCCGGGTAAAATCAGAATTCATGGGTCTCCTCCTTTCCTGAACTGCTCTTCTTTTCCTTCCAGCCTATCATACAACGCCGAACGGGAAAAGTAAAGGGGGAAAACGTCGAATCCGGAAAGAATCCCCCCTCTGCCGGCGGCGGATCACCGCAGGGTGGCGCCGAAGCCCTTCTCCAGAGCGTCCAGAATGACCTTCACCTCGTCGTCGGCCTCCTGGGCGGTGAGGCTCCGCTCGTCGGACCGCAGCACCAGATTGAAGGCCACGGACTTCTTCCCGGCGGGGAGGTTGGCCCCGTTGTAGATGTCGAAGAGGGCGACCTCCTTCAGCAGGCCCTTGGCGGCGGACTGGATACAGCCCTCCAGGTCGCCCACGGTGACGGCGGTGTCCACCAGCACGGCGATATCCCGGGTGACGGCGGGGAACTTGGGCAGGGGAACATACTCGGGGTCGGAGCCCTTGGCGGCGATGAGGGCGTCGAAGGACAGCTCGGCGCAGTAGAGCTCGGTGTCCACGTCGTAGTTGGCGGCCACCAGGGGGTGGATCTGACCCAGGACGCCGATCTCCGCCTCCCCGGCGTACACCTTGGCGCACCGGCCGGGGTGGTAGGAGGGGTTGTTGCGCTCAGCCCGGAAGGTGATCTGCTCGGCCCGGATGCTGCCCAGCAGGGCCTCTACCGCGCCCTTGAGGGTGAAGAAGCTCTCGTCGGGGCCGTACAGACCCAGGGACAGGACCTTGGGCTCGTCGGCCATGCCGTCCTCCTTCTCAAAGTAGGTCCGGCCCAGCTCATACAGGCGGGCGGTCTTGTTCCGGTAGTTGTAGTTCCGGGTGAGGATCTCCAGCATGGAGGGCAGCACGGTGGTCCGCATGATGGAGGTGTCCTCCCCCAGGGGGTTCATGATCTTCAGGGACTTCCGCCGGGGATCGTCCTCGGGCCAGCGGATCTTGTCGTAGTAAGTGGGGGAGATGAAGGAGTAGGTGATGATCTCATCATAGCCCAGGCTCCGGCAGACGGTTCCCAGGCTCCGCTCCAGCACCTGCTCGGGGCTGTAGCCCCCCTGGGTGGTGACGCCCCGCATGGGGGTGGTGGGGATGTTGTTGTAGCCGGTGAACCGGGCCACCTCTTCCGCCAGGTCGGAGTAGTGGGCCACGTCCCCACGCCAGGAGGGCACGGTGATCTCGTCGCCGTCCACGCCGAAGTCCAGGGATTTCAGGATGCGGCGCATCTCCTCAGGCGCCACGTCGGTGCCCAGGAGGGCGTTGATCTTGTCGGCGTGGAGGGCCAGCTTGGTGGGCTGGGGCACGAAGTTCAGAATGTCGATGACCCCGTCCACCACTTCGCCGGCGCCCAGGAGCTCCACCAGCTCGCAGGCCCGGTTGACGGCGGGGAGGGTGTTGAGGATATCCAGGCCCTTTTCGAACTTGGCGGAGGCCTCGGTCCGCATCCCCAGGGCCAGGGCGGTCCGGCGGATGCAGGTGCCGTTGAAGTTGGCGGACTCGAAGACCACGTCCACGGTGTCCTCCACGATCTCGCTGTTCTCGCCGCCCATGATGCCCGCCAGGCCCACGGCCCGGGTCTCGTCGGCGATGACCAGCATGGAGTCGGTGAGGTCCCGGACGTTGCCGTCCAGGGTGGTGAGCTGCTCGCCGTTCTCCGCCCGGCGGACGATGATCTTGCCGCCCTTCACATAGCGGTAGTCAAAGGCGTGCATGGGCTGGCCGTATTCCAGCATGACGTAGTTGGTAATGTCCACGATGTTGTTGATGGGCCGGACCCCGGAGGCCCGCAGCCGCTCCCGCATCCACAGGGGAGAGGGGCCGATCTTTACGTTCCGCACCATCCGGGCGGTGTACCGGGGGCACAGGTCCGTGGCGGGGGTCTCCACGTCCAGCAGCTCGGACAGGACGCCGGGGCCGCCGCCCTTCACCACGGGGTCGTGGAGGGCCAGGGGCTTGCCGAAGGTGACGGCCGCCTCCCGGGCCAGGCCGATGACGGACAGGCAGTCCGGCCGGTTGGGGGTGATCTCAAACTCCACCACGTGGTCGTTGAAGCCCAGGACCTCCCGGATATCGTCTCCGGGCTTGAGGCCCCTGGCCTTCAGGTCGGGGTCGGACTCCAGGATAAAGATGCCGTCCACCACGCTGGAGGGCCAGTCGTTGTCGGTCATGCCCAGCTCCTTGTAGGAGCACAGCATCCCGTTGGATTCCACGCCCCGGAGCTTGCCCTTCTTGATGTGGACCCCGCCGGGGAGGGTGGAGTTGTGCTTGGCCACGGGGACCAGGTCCCCCTGGGAGACGTTCTGGGCGCCGGTGACGATCTGGACGGGCTCGCCCTCGCCCACGTCCACCTGGCAGATCCACATATGGTCAGAGTTCTCGTGGCGGACGATCTCCAGGACCTTGCCCACCACCACATTGGAAATCTCTTCGCCTTCCACCTCGGTGACCTCCACCTTGGAGCCGGAGAGGGTCATGTCCTCGGCAAACTCCTTGTCGGCGGCGTCCACGGGGACAAATTCATTGAGCCATCTTCTTGACAGTAACATTGTGTCCTCTCTCCTTTCTCAGAACTGCTCCAAAAAGCGGATGTCGTTTTCAAAGATCAGCCGCAGGTCGGAGATCTTGAACCGGCGCATGGCCATGCGCTCCAGGCCCATGCCGAAGGCCCAGCCGGAGTACTCCTCCGGGTCGATGCCCGACATCTCCAGGACCTTGGGATGGATCATCCCGGCCCCCAGGACCTCGATCCAGCCCTCGCCCTTGCAGGTGGGGCAGCCCACGCCGCCGCACTTGTGGCACTGGACGTCCATCTCGCAGGAGGGCTCGGTGAAGGGGAAGTGGTGGGGACGGAACCGGGTCTTGGTGCCCGGGCCGTAGAGCTGCTCCATGACGGCGTTGAGGGTGCCCTTCAGGTCGGCCATGGTGACGTTCTTGTCGATGACCATGCCCTCCACCTGGTGGAACATGGGGGAGTGGGTAGCGTCCACCTCGTCCTTCCGGTACACCCGGCCGGGGGCCAGGATGCGGATGGGCAGGGGCTTGGTCTCCATGGCGTGGACCTGCATGGGGGAGGTCTGGCTGCGGAGCATCACCCGGCTGTCCTTGTCAAAATAGAAGGTGTCCGACCAGTCCCGGGAGGGGTGGCCCTCCTCGGCGTTGAGGCGGTCGAAGTTATAGTAGGCCAGCTCCACCTCGGGGCCGTCCAGGATGGTAAAGCCCATGCCCACGAAGATGTCCTTGATCTCCTCCAGGGCGATGTACATGGGGTGGCGGTGGCCCATGGGGCGGGCCTGACCGGGGATGGTCACGTCCACAGCCTCGGCCTCCAGGCGGGCCTCCAGCACGGCTTCCTCGATCTTTTTCTTCTGTGCGTCGATCTCAGCGGTGAGCTTCTCCTGCACGTCGTTGGCAAGCTGGCCGATGACGGGGCGTTCCTCGGCGGAGAGCTTGCCCATCTGCTTGAGGACGGCGGTGAGCTCGCCCTTCTTGCCCAGGTACTTGACCCGGAGGGATTCCAGGTCGGCGGCCTCCCGGGCGCTCTTCAGCGCGGAAAGGGCCTCCTGTTTGATCTTTTCCAGTTGTTCCTTCATGCTGTTTCCTCCAAAACATAATAAAAAAGCCCATCATCCCGCAAACGGGACGAAAGGCAAAACTTCCGCGGTACCACCCGGATTCGCACAGTGTGTGCGCACTCTAGGACCCGGTAACGGCAGGCGGCCGCCGGCGTATTTCCCCGCCGGAGCTCCGGGGCGAACCAAGCGTCGGACACGGCAGGACAGCTTTCAGCCAGCGGCTGTCCCTCTCTGAGCGGCCCGGAGACGCTATTTTCCCCTTCATTGCTTTTTACAATGTTCAACTTTAGCATAAAACCCCTTGAAATGCAAGAGCGAAAATCCTATAATAGGAACGATTTCTTAGGAAGTCAAACGAAAGGTTTTTTGCCAAACCGATCATTTCTTTTTACAGGAACGAACGTCCTGCAATGGGAGAGGAGGCGATGGGCCGTGACCCAGGTGGACAGAGCCTTTGTGAAAACCGCCCTGCCCTGCCGGCCCCCCGAGGGCCACAAGGGAACCTTCGGCAAGGTCCACATCCTGGCGGGCAGCGTGGGCTTCACCGGCGCGCCCTGGCTGGCCTCCGCCGCCGCGGTGCGGACGGGGTCCGGTCTGGTCTTCCTCTGGACCCCCGAGGAGGTTTGGCCTGTTTTGGCCGTGAAATGCGGCTCGGCCATGCCGTCCCCCATCCCCCCATATCCCCGGCTGCTGGAGAAAATGGACAGCGGCCAGGCCGCCCTCATCGGCCCCGGCCTGGGCCGGAGTCGGAAGAGCGACGTGCGCACCCTCCGCCTCATCGAACAGCTCCAAAGCCCCCTGGTCCTGGACGCCGACGGCATAAACGCCGCGGCGGCGCATAGAGATGTACTGACCACCAGGGCAGGCCGGCTGACGGTGCTGACGCCCCACGACGGGGAATTTCTCCGGCTGACGCGGGGGGAGGGCATTGGCCCCGATCGGGAACAGGCGGCGGCGGACTTTGCCCGTCAGTCCGGCTGCGTCCTGGTGCTGAAGGGCCACCGGACCATCACCGCCTTCCCCGACGGCGAGACCTTCGTCAACACCACCGGCAACCCCGGCATGGCCAAGGGGGGCAGCGGCGACCTGCTGGCGGGGATGATCCTGTCCCTGCTGGGCCAGGGGATCGAGCCGAAACGGGCGGTGCCGGCGGCGGTCTGGCTCCACGGAAAGGCGGGGGACCTGGCGGCGGCGCGGTACGGGGAGTACGGCATGACGCCGGAGGACCTGTTGGATCACATTCCCGCCGCTATCCTGGAGGCCATGGCCTGACAGGCTATCTTCTTTGGGAGGTATATGCGATTGCGGCGAGGAGTTCTCGCACCAATGATCCTGCTGCTGGCGCTCCTGTGCGCCTGCGGCGGAGGAAACGAGGACAACGACTTGGTCCTCTCTCTGCGGGAGGATTTTCAGAACATGGACGCCTGGAGCGGCGAGATGGAGCTGACCGCCGACTACGGCCAGCGGGTCTATGCGTATTCCGTCTCCTTCACCGGCGACCGGGAGGAGGGGACTACCCTCACCATCACGGCCCCGGAGGAGGCGGCGGGGATCACCGCTGTGGCCAAGGAAGGCCAGACCTGGCTGGACTATGACGGCGTCCGCCTGGAGACCGGTCCCCTGGACCCCCAGGGCCTATCCCCCATGGACGCCCTGCCCGCCCTGCTGACCGAGCTGGAGACAGGGACCGTGGCGGAGGTGGGGACTGAGACCGACGGCGACCTGTCCCTCCTGCGCCTGACCCTCCGGGACCCGGAGGTCACCCCGGGGACGGAGCGGGAGACCGTCTTTTGGTTTGACAAAGCGCAGAAGACGCTGCTGCGGGCCGAGCTCCGAAACGACGGGGCCACCGTGGTCTCCTGCGTCTTCTCTTCCTTTACAATGACAATACCCAAAGCATAAATTTATGATAGAAAGGAATATCTTACGATGGAAGCACAAATGAAACGCACCTGGGCGGAGGTCTCCATGAAGCGGCTGGCCCACAACTACCACAACCTCCGGGCTCTGACGCCCCAGGGGACCCGCTACCTCGGCCTGGTGAAGGCCGACGCCTACGGCCACGGCGCGGTGCCCGTAGCCAAGGAACTGGAGAAGCTGGGCGCCGACTACCTGGGCGTGGCCTGCATCGACGAGGCCATTGAGGTCCGGGAGGCGGGCGTCAAGACCCCCATCCTCATCCTGGGCTGCACCCCCGCGGAGTATGCCGAGGACCTCATCAAGTATGACATCACCCAGGCCTGCTACGACATCGACTTTGCCCGGGACCTCTCCGCCCGGGCCGTGAAGGCCGGCGGGACCATCACCGTCCACATCCAGTGCGACACCGGCATGACCCGCCTGGGCTTCCAGTGCGACGAGGGCAACATCGACCGCTCCGAGAAAGAGATCAACGAGGCGGTCCGCCTCCCCGGCCTGAAGGCCGAGGGCATCTTCACCCACTTCTCCGACTCCGACGGCAGCGAGGAGTACACCATGATGCAGTTCAACCGCTTCCTGGACATCATCGGCCGGGTGAAGAAGGGCGGCTTTGAATTTACCATCCGCCACTGCGCCAACAGCGCCGCTACCGTCCTCTATCCCGCCACCTACCTGGATATGATCCGGCCCGGCATCGTCCAGTTCGGTCACTTCCCCGACATGAACATGGACCCCGGCCTGTGCGACCTGCTGCCCGTCCTGGAGCTCAAGAGCCGGGTGGCCACCGTCCGCACCGTTCCCGCCAACACCCCCGTCAGCTATGGCCGCACCAACACCACCCAGCGGGAGACCAAGCTGGCGGTCATCCCCGTGGGCTACGGCGACGGCTTCTGCCGGGGCTTCTCCAACAAGCTGGAGGTCTCCATCCACGGCCAGCACGCCCCCATCTTCGGCCGGGTGTGCATGGATATGTGCATGGTAGACGTGACGGACATCCCCGACGTGAAGGAAGGGGACACCGCCCTGCTGTACGGCGTGGACGACGTGCCCGTGGAGCAGGGGGCGGAGATCATGAACACCATCTCCTACGAGCTCCTCTGCGTACTGGCCAAGCGGATCCCCAGAGTGTACGTGGACTAAGCCGACAGGGTTCCCGAAAAAACACACGACGCATAGAATGGACCGGGGAGAGGACCCTCCTTCGGCCCGGAAGTCAAATCAAAAGGAAGCGGGCGCATGTCCGCTTCCTTTTTTGATCCATGTATCATACTGATTCCCAAGAAAAATATTTATTTTTATCGGCCACGGCGTCCCGCCGTGGGCTGCAAACCTTTGGTTTGCAGCGTCAGGTATTGCACGGCTTCACCGGCCACACAATTTGTGTGGCCGCCATGGGCAAAGTCCATGGCAATCAAAACATTAAAAATGTTTTGATTGGTGAATCGTATAAAACCCGCCGGACCGTGGGAGAATGAAACTGACCGTGTTACATAGGAGACTTCTCCCATGGGACACGATCCTCGACCTCGGGAGGCTCTCGGGCCTTCAAGCGGAGTGTGAACATCTGTGGACAATCACGTAAAACGCGGAGATATCTTTTACGCCGACCTGAGCCCTGTGGTGGGCAGCGAGCAGGGGGGCGTCCGTCCGGTGCTCATCGTCCAGAACGACACCGGCAACCGCCACAGCCCCACCGTCATCGCTGCGGCCATCACCTCGAAAACGGGGAAGGCCAGGCTCCCCACCCACATCGAGCTGGCCGCCCGGCAGTACGGCCTGCCCAAGAATTCCGTGATCCTGTTAGAGCAGATCCGGACCCTGGACAAACGCCGCCTCCGGGAGCGGATGGGCCGGGTGGACGGCTCCAAGATGGACCAGGTGGACGCGGCCATCGCCGTGAGCTTCGGGCTCCATCCCCGGGCCCTGGTTTGATCGTTCCCCGGGAAAAATGCGCGCCTTCAGACCCTGTGTGGTCCGGAGGCGCGCTTTTCTGTTCAGGCATAGAGGGGGACGACTCGTCAAAGGGTGAAATCCTCGTCACTGAGCCGGCTCAGGTCCAGGACGGCGTGGGAGGGAGGCACCCGCTTGAGGGGGTCGTACCGGAAGGACGGGCAGGAATCCTCCGGCGCCATAACGCCCTTCTTCCGGCAGAGAACGGTCTCCGGGTCCACGGTCTTGCCCCGCTGGCAGTAGGCGCACTGGGGGTCGATCTTGTCGTTGAACAGCTTGGAAAACAGCATGGCGGGCCCTCCCGAGGGTTGATTTGTTGCCATTATACTCTGTTTTGCCGGCCTTTTCCACCTCTTTTTCTCCCCCAGAGGAAAAAAGTGCCGCCCATCCACAGCCAAAGCACGGTAAGGACCCGGCAGGGAAGGGGAGGGGAGAGAAGCGGCCCCAGGGACGCCATGGCGGGCAGAGAGAGGGGGACGACCACCAAAAGCAAGCGTGTGATCCCGGCGGCCAGCAGCCCCTGAACGGCCTTGGCGGCCAGATAGGTCCGGGTCCGCCCCCCGGCCTGGGCCAGAAAGGGCAGGGACTGTCCGTGGACCGACAGCCCGCCCCACCCCAGAAGAAAGGCGGCCAGAGGGAGCGCGGCGGCGCACCCGGCGGCCTCCTTCAGGGCGGCGGTGCCGGTGGAGAGCTCCAGCAGCCCCAAGGTCAGGCTCCGGGCCAGCACCTCCCCCTGGGAGCCGGGGAAGAGCAGACAAAGGACCTGCTGTAAGCCCCCCAGGACCCCGGCACGCCGGGCCAGGGCGGCCAGGACGGAGAAGAGGACCACATACCCGCACACCCCCAGCACCGAGGTGAAGGCGCTGCTGACACAGCCGGGGAAGGCCTCTGCCAGCGGGACCGCCTTTGTTTCCAAAGCTGCCCTGCCCGCCGGGACGGGGCTGCCCAGCAGGCGGAGCCCCAGCGCCAGGACGAGCACCGCCAGCAGGTTGGCGCCCAACAGGAGGAATCCCGCCTCCCGGGAGCCAAAGACCCCTGTCCCTGCGGCCCCGATGAAAAAGGCGGGTCCGCAGTTGTTGCAGAACAGAGCCGCTCGCCTGGCCTCCGCCTGGGAGCAGTCCCCCCGCTGCCGCAGGGAGGCCAGGGTGCGCAGCCCCACGGGATAGCCCCCGATGAGGCCCAGCAGCAGGGCCGTTGTCCCCGCTCCGCCGACGCCCAGCAGGGGGCGGGCCCACCGCGCCAGAGGGCGGACCAGCCGCCCTGCCCATCCGGTTTCTATGAGGAGGGAGGAGAGGACGAAGAAGGGAAAGAGGGCGGGGATCAGCAGGTCCCGGCACAGAAGAAGCCCCTGCCGGGCCCCCTGGGCGCTCTCCCCCGGAAAGCAAAACAGCAGGAGGACAAGACCCGCCAGCAGCCCGCCCTCCGCCCATCGGCCCATGTTCATAGCGCACCTCCCCGCACCGGCTCTCCTGTTTTCTATGAGAGAGAGGGCCGGGACTTGCCACCCGGGGAGAAATTCGCTATAATGGGGCATATTTTTCGTGAAGTGAGGCTGCTGCCATGAAACGGATCCTTCCCTTGTTCCTCCTGGTTCTCCTCCTGACCGCCTGCGGCAGCGGGCAGAGCCAGGGGGAGCCCCCCTCTGTCCAGAAGACCAACTTTCAGATGGACACCGTGGTGACCATCACTCTCTTTGACTGGACCGACGAGACCGCCATCGACAAGGCCTTCCGGGAGATCAGCCGCCTGGAGGACCTGCTCAGCGTGGAAAAGGAGGGCAGCGACCTGGACCGGCTGGCCAAGGCCGCCGGGCAGGACTGGGTGGCAATCGCCCCGGAGACCCAGGAGGTCCTGGAGCTGGCAAAGGAATACTATGCGGTCTCCGGCGGCCTGCTGGACGTCACCGCCGGTCCCCTCATCGACCTGTGGGACATCAACAACGGCGGGCACTACCCCACCGGGGAGGAGCTGGACGCCGTCCTGCCGCTGATCTCCGGCGACGATCTTTTGATCGAGGAGGGACGGGCCTACCTGGCCAGACCGGAGATGAAGGCCAACCTGGGGGCCATCGCCAAGGGCTACATCGCCGACCGGGTCAAGGACCTGCTGGTGGAGCTCGGCGTGGAGCACGCCGTCCTGGACCTGGGCCGGAACATCCTCCTCATCGGCGGCAAAACCGATGACACGCCCTTCCGCATCGGGGTCCAGGACCCCAACGGGGACCAGGGGGCGATCCTGGCGGTGCTGGAGCTGACCGATCAAAGCCTGGTGACCTCCGGGGTCTACGAGCGGTACTTTGAGTATGAGGGGGTGCGGTACCACCACATCCTGGACCCCACCACCGGCTTCCCGGCGGACAACGGCTTGGCGGCGGTGAGCATCCTCTCCGACGACTCGGCCAACGGGGACGCCCTGTCCACCACCTGCCTCCTGCTGGGCAGGGAAAAGGGCCTGGCCCTCATTGAGAGCCTGCCCGGCGTGGAGGCCCTGTTCATCGACAACGACGGGACCATGACCCCCAGCAGCGGCTTTGACGCCTATCGGGCGGAATAAATACGATGGACCGCGCCTTGCTTCCGTGTGAAGTGAGGGGCGGTCCTGTATGTATGGCAGGGGGATGGGAGGTTGGAAGGGAAGGCCTGCTTTACCGTATCGGTCCGGGAGCGTTGTCCTCTTCTTTGTCTATTGTACCCTATTGCACTCCGGCCCGCCGTATTGGGAGATGATCTGGGCCGCCAGCTTGGGGTTGACGTTCTTGATCCGCACGGGATACTGGAGCTTCTTCTCATAGACAAACATACCGTCACGCCTCCTCTTCCGGATACTGCCAGGGCCAGGGGCCCTTCCACCAGGTATAGTGGCCCTTCACCATGGCGTCCTTCATGGTCAGAGGCCCCTCCGTGTCCCGGACCTGGGCCCGGACGGTCTCCTCCTCCTGGGAAAGAGCCTGGAAGAGGTCGGCGGCCTCCTTGTCGAAGGGATGGGTGTCCAGATAGAGCCCCAGCTCCAGCAGGACAAAGTCCAGGGCCCGCAGACGGTTCATTGGGGTGTCCGGCAGATCGACAGCGTTGACTTTTTTGAAAAAGGGAAGGTTCAGGTCGGGGTAATAGGTGCCCTCCTCCAGGGCCTTCCGCTGGGGATAGCCCTGGGCGCCGTCACACTGGGCGGGGACGAAGGGCGTGGCCAGAGAGCCGCAGACGGGGAGCCTGCCCAGCCCATCGGGGCAGCCCGCCCCCTGGTCCCCGTTGCCCAACTGGCAGCAGCGTGGTTCGTTCAAGGGAATGACCTCCTTGTTCCGGCCCGAGGGCCGGCAGCTCCGCGGCGATGACCGCGTGCATTCCAGTCTATGCGCCGGTCGGGAAAAGGGGAACCGGAAAGAAACCGGGAGGGAGTTGGCGAACGGGCGCCGATGTGGTACAATGGGACCGGAACGAACCGGTCTTTCCTCAGACTTTGCCGCATACCCTGGAGCAGCTTTGCCGAAGGAGGGATGCCAAGTGGAGGACGGACGAACGAGGCCCCGGCGGTGGATGGCGCTGCTGCTGGCGGCCCTGCTGGGGGTGCTGCTTCCCCTGCCAAACTGGGGGAGGACCGCTCCCGTCTTCACCCGCCTGCCGGAGCAGACCCTGATCCTGGACCCCGGCCACGGGGGCGAGGACGGCGGGGCGGTATCGGTGTCGGGACAGCCGGAGAGCGGGATCAACCTGGCCATCGCCAAGGACGCCGACGCCCTCCTGGGCTTTTTCGGGGCCCGGGTCCTTCTGACCCGTTCGGAGGACGTGTCCATCCACGACAGCGGGGCAGGGACCCTCCGGGAAAAGAAGGTCTCCGACCTCCACAACCGGGTGTCCCTCATCAATGCCGCGGAGAACGCCACCCTCCTGAGCATCCACCAGAATGCGTCCCCCGACGTCCGGTGGCACGGGGCCCACGTCTTTTACGGCGACGAGGTCCTCTCCCGCCCCCTGGCCCAGACCATCCAGGAAAGCATCCGGGACCATCTGGACCCGGACAACGACCGGGAGCCCCAGCGGGCGGCGTCCTCCATCTATCTCATGAATCACATCTCCTGCCGGGCGGTCCTGGTGGAGTGCGGCTTCCTCTCCAATCCCGGGGAGGAAAAGCGTCTCCTGGACCCGGTCTACCAGAAAAAGCTGGCGATGATCCTCACCGCCGCCTATCTCACCCAGGGAGACACACAGGAAGGGGAATCCCTGATATGAAAGCGAAAACCATGTTTTACTGCACAAGCTGCGGCAACGAGACCCTGAAGTGGCAGGGCCAGTGCCCGGCCTGTGGGGCCTGGAACACCATCGTGGAGCAGCCCGCGGCCCCCAAGACCAAAAAGGGGACGGGAGTCAAGTCCGCCATCAGCATGGAGCCCGCCCGGCAGCCAAAGCGGGTGTCGGAGCTGACCATCGACCGGGAGATCCGCTTTCCCACGGGCCTGGACGAGCTGGACCGGGTCCTGGGGGGCGGCGGGGTCAAGGGCTCTCTGGTCCTCATCGGCGGCGCGCCGGGGATCGGCAAGTCCACCCTGATGCTCCAGATCTGCAATGAGCTGTGCAAAAACGCCAAGGTCCTCTATGTCTCCGGGGAGGAGTCCGAGCGGCAGCTCAAGCTCCGGGCCCAGCGCCTGGGGGTGGGGGACATGGACCTCTGGCTCTACGCGGAAAACGACCTGGACCGGGTCCTCTCCGCCGTGGATGAGACTTCCCCGGATATCCTCATCGTGGACTCCATCCAGACCATGTACACCGGAGACCAGACCTCCTCTCCCGGCTCCATCTCCCAGGTCAAGGAGTGCACCATGGCCCTCATGCAGTTGGCCAAGGGGCAGGGGGTCACAGTTTTTGTCATCGGCCATGTGAACAAGGAAGGCAACCTGGCCGGTCCCAAGGTCCTGGAGCACATGGTGGACTGCGTTCTCTCCTTCGAAGGGGACCGGCACATGGCCTACCGCATCCTCCGGGCGGTGAAGAACCGCTTCGGGGCCACCAATGAGATCGGGGTTTTCGAGATGGACGACGCCGGTCTCCGCGAAGTTCCCAACCCCTCCCAGGCCCTTCTGGAGGGCCGCCTCACCGACGAGCCGGGGACCTGCGTCACCTGCGTCATGGAGGGGGCCCGCCCGGTGCTGGCGGAGGTCCAGGCCCTGCTGACCCCCACCTCCTTCGGCAACGCCCGCCGCAGCGCCAACGGCTTTGACTACAACCGGGCCATGCTTCTCATGGCGGTGCTGGAAAAGCGGGGCGGCCTGGCGGTGAACACCTGCGACGCCTACCTCAACGTCATCGGCGGCCTCTACCTGGACGAGCCCGGGGCGGACCTGGCCGCCATCCTGGCCCTGGCCTCCAGCTTCCGGGACAAGCCCGTGCCCGCCGATCTGGTGGCGGTGGGGGAGGTGGGCCTCACCGGGGAGCTCCGGGCGGTGTCCGCCCTGAACCAGCGCCTGTCGGAGGTCCGCCGCCTGGGCTTTACCAAGTGCCTGGTGCCCCAGCGCCACGGCCGGCAGACCATCGTCCCCCCGGAGGGCCTAACGCTGATCCCGGTGCGGAACATCCGGGAGGCCCTGGCGGTCCTTCTGTGACGGCCGGGGGAGAAAGTGGACGCACCCGCCCGCCGAGGGCACCCCGGCGGAGCAGGCCCGGTCCAGGGTGCAGCACCCCTCCCGCTGGTAAATGCAGGGGTCGGTGCAGGGAATGAGGCTCATGAGATCCCTTCCTTCTCTGTTTGCTGATTGCTAGTATTTGCTTGCCCGCGGAAAAATATAAAAAACAAAGGCCCTGAGCCGCGCGTCGGTGCGCGGTTCAGAGCCTTTGTTCTGTTTGGTCGTTATTTGGAGGGTTCCTCCTCAGGGATCACCGCCACCCGGATCTCCAGGATCCGCCGGTGGTCCACCTTGGTCACGGTGACGTCCAGGTTCTCATACACGAACCGGTCGCCCTCCACAGGCAGCCGCTCCAACTGGTCCAGGACCCAGCCGCTGATGGAGGCCGAGTCGATGTCCACCGCCCGGGTGTTGAACCGGTCGAAGAGGTCGTCCAGGTTTGCGGAGCAGGAGATGAGATAGCTGCCGTCGGGCTGCTGCTTGAACTCCTCCACGATCTCGTCGTGCTCGTCCCAGATCTCGCCCACCAGCTCCTCCAGGATGTCCTCCATGGTGACGATGCCCATGGTGCCGCCGTAGTCGTCCACCACCACCGCCATGTGGGTCTTGCTCTTCTGGAGCAGCCGCAGCAGGTCGGAGATCTTGGTGGACCCCGTGGTGTAGAACACCTTGGCCACCAGGCTCATCACATTGGTGTGGTTGTGGTACCGGGCGGAGAAGAAGTCCTTCTCATGGATCAGCCCCACGATGTTGTCGATGGAGTCGTGGTAGATGGGGATGCGGGAGTAGCCGCTCTCGGCGAAGAGGACCGCCAGCTCCTCCATGGAGGTATTGTCCTCCGCGGCCACGATGTCCACCCGGGGGGTGAGGATCTCTTCCACCTCCATGTCGTTGAACTCGATGGCCGCCCGGATGAGCTCGCTCTCATGGTGCTCCAGGCCGCCTTCGCTCTCGGCCTCCTCTACCATGGTCAGCAGCTCTTCCTCGGTGATGCCCTCGTCCTCCACGGGGTGCCGGAGGGTGACCACCAGCTTGTAAAACAGCCCGAAGAAGAGGTACAGGGGGGTAAGGACCACCAGGCAGAACTTCAGGGGGCCTACCGCCCGCATACAGAACTTTTCCGCCTGGTCCTTGGCCAGGGTCTTGGGGGTGATCTCGCCAAAAATCAGGACCACGACCGTCAGCACGATGGTGGAGATCAGGGGACCGTAGCTCTGGAAAAGCTGGGTAAAGAGAACGGTGCTCAGGGTGGCCGCCGTCAGGTTCACGATGTTGTTGGCGATGAGGATGCAGGAGAGGAGCTTGTCATACTGCTCCAGCAGGTCCAGGGCCTTCTGGGCCCGGACGTTGCCGTCCTCGGCCTTGCTTTTCAGCCTGACCTTGTTCACCGAGGAGTAGGCGGTCTCCGTGGAGGAACACCAGGCGGAGAGGGCCACCAGGATGATCAGGACCAGGATGATGATTATACTGCTTGTGTCCATAAGGGACGCATCATCTCAGCTTTCTCAAAAAATTCACAGGCAGATGCCGGGGCTGGATAGATTCCCCCAACATATCTTGGCTGTAGCATAGCATATAGCGGCGCAGATTGCAAGAAAAGAAGCGAAAAACCCGGGAAAAAGGCCGGAGGGGACGGGGAGGGCAGGTCAGAGTCAAAAAAATCTCCCCGGGAGACAGAAAAGGTTTGCCAAAGCCGCCCGGACCATGTATACTGCATAGGACTGTTCCGATAGACGGAAAAAGAGAGGAGCGGAGCCCAGTGAACGAACTGACCTTTGTGATCCCCACCCTGTTCGGGGTGGAGGGGATCGCCGCGGAGGAGCTGCGCCGGATGGGCATGCAGGAGGTCCGGGCGGACAACGGCCGGGTCTTCTGCCAGGGCCAGCCGGCGGACATCCCCCGGCTCAACCTCCGGCTGCGGACGGGGGAGCGGGTGCTCATCCATCTGGGCTCCTTCCCGGCGGCCACCTTCGACCAGCTTTTTGAGGGGACCAGGAAGCTTCCCTGGGACCGGTTCATCCCCCCCGCAGGCCAGTTCCCTGTAAAGGGCCATAGCCTCAGCTCCGCCCTGCACAGCGTCCCCGCCTGCCAGTCCATCGTGAAGAAAGCGGTGGCCACCCGGCTGGGGAAGGCCTACCACCAGGAGACCCTGCCCGAGACGGGCGCCCTGTACCAGATCCAGTTTTCCCTGATGAAGGATGTGGCGACCCTCCTGCTGGATACCTCCGGTCCCGGCCTGTACAAGCGGGGCTACCGGGCGGTGGGCGTGGCGGCGCCCCTGCGGGAGACCCTGGCCGCCGCCCTGGTGATCCTCTCGGGCTACCGGGGGCGGGACCCCTTTTGCGACCCCTTCTGCGGCTCGGGGACCATCGCCATCGAGGCCGCCCTCATTGCCAAGAATCGGGCGCCCGGTCTCATGCGGACCTTCCCCGCCCAGAAGTGGGAATGGCTCCCCGCCGCCGCCTGGATGGACGCCGCCGACGAGGCCATGGACCTGGAGTATGACGGGGACTACGACATCTGGGGTGGTGACATCGACCCGGCCGCCGTCGCTGTGGCCAAGGAAAACGCCGTCAAGGCCGAGGTGGACGACCTGGTGCGCTTTGAGGTGGCCGACGCCCGGACCTTCTCCCGGACGGAGCCCTACGGCCGGATCGTCACCAATCCCCCCTACGGCGAGCGTCTGCTGGAGAAGAAGGAGGCGGAGGTCCTCTACCGGGATTTTGGCACGGCGGTCCGCCGACTGCCAACGGGCTGGAAGGTGAACGTCATCTCGTCCCACACGGAGTTTGAGCGCACCTTTGGCCGGAACGCCGAAAAAAAGCGGAAACTATACAATGGTATGCTCAAGTGCGACCTGTTTCAGTACGGTGTGAAGAGCCCCAAGGGCCCCAAAGGGAGATGATGCCCCGCTCTGCTGAAAACTGCACAAAAAACGGAAGAAATATTCTCTCCTTTTCGGGAATTTCCATGTTGCAGATTTGGCAGGTTCAGGGTATTATAGTACACGGGTTAGCACTCAGAAGAAAAGAGTGCTAACCCCTCAACAAGTTTAATATTTATAGTGTATATATAAGGAGGAATTCTCAATGACACTGAAACCTCTGCATGACCGCGTTGTCATCAAGCGCATGGAAGCGGAAGAGACCACCAAGGGCGGCCTGGTGCTGACGGCGGCCTCCAAGGAGAAGCCCGACCTGTCCATCGTCGTGGCCGTGGGCCCCGGCGGTCTGGTGGACGGCAAGGAAGTGAAAATGATCGTCAAGCCCGGCGACAAGATCATCTGCAGCAAGTACATGGGCACCGACGTGAAGATCGACGGCGAGCAGTACACCATCGTAAAGCAGAGCGACATCGTCGCCATCGTAGAAGACTAATCATACCCTTAATTTGGAAGGAGATCATATATCATGGCAAAAATGCTTAGTTACGGCGAGGAAGCCCGTCAGGCCCTGGAGCGGGGCGTCAACAAGCTGGCGGACACCGTGAAAGTTACCCTGGGCCCCAAGGGCCGCAACGTGGTCCTGTGGAGAGCCTACGGCACCCCCCTGGTCACCAACGACGGCGTGACCATCGCCAAGGAGATCGAGCTGGAGGACCCCTTTGAGAACATGGGCGCCCAGATGGTGAAGGAAGTCTCCACCAAGACCAACGACGTGGCCGGCGACGGCACCACCACCGCCACCCTGCTGGCTCAGGCCATCATCCACGAGGGCCTGAAGAACCTGGTGGCGGGCGCCAACCCCGTGGTCATGAACAAGGGCATGGCCAAGGCCACCAAGGTCGCCATCGAGGCCATTAAGAAGAACTCCCAGCCCGTCAAGGGCAGTGAGGACATCGCCCGGGTGGGCGCTGTCTCCTCCTCCGACGAGAAGATCGGCGAGCTCATCGCCGAGGCCATGGAGAAGGTGGGCACCGACGGCGTCATCACCGTGGAGGAGTCCAAGACCGCCGAGACCTACAGCGAGGTCGTGGAAGGCATGCAGGTGGACCGGGGCTTCCTGTCTCCCTACATGGTCACCGATCCTGAGAAGATGGAGGCCGTCCTGGACGATCCCCTCATCCTCCTCACCGACAAGAAGATCAGCAACATCCAGGAGGTCATCCCCGTGCTGGAGCAGGTCATCCAGTCCGGCAAGAAGCTCCTGATCATGGCCGAGGACGTGGAGGGCGAGGCCCTGTCCACCCTGCTGGTCAACAAGCTCCGCGGCACCCTGAACGTGCTGTGCGTCAAGGCCCCCGGCTTCGGCGACCGCCGCAAGGAGATGCTCCAGGATATCGCCATCCTCACCGGCGCCACCGTGATCTCTACCGATTACGGTCTGGAGCTCCACGACGCCAGCCTGGAGCACCTGGGCACCGCCCGTCAGGTCAAGGCCGGCAAGGAGACCACCATCATCGTGGACGGCGGCGGCGAGCCTGCGCTCATCAAGGAGCGCACCACTATGATCCGCAACGAGCTGGAGCGCACCGCCTCCGAGTATGACAAGGAGAAGCTCCAGGAGCGTCTGGCCCGTCTGGCCGGCGGCGTGGCCATCCTCCGCGTTGGCGCTGCCACCGAGACCGAGATGAAGGAGAAGAAGCTCCGCATCGAGGACGCCCTGAACGCCACCCGCGCCGCCGTTGAGGAAGGCATCGTGGCCGGCGGCGGCACCGCTTACGTTAACGCCATCCCCGCCGTGGAAGAGCTCATCGACCAGGTGGAGGGCGACGAGAAGACCGGCGTCCAGATCATCGCCCGGGCTCTGGCCGCGCCTCTCCGTCAGATCGCCACCAACGCCGGCCTGGACGCCTCCGTCATCCTGGAGAAGGTCCGCAGCAGCGGCGAGATCGGCCATGGCTTCGACGCCTACAAGGAAGTGTACTGCGACATGATCGCCAACGGCATCGTGGACCCCACCAAGGTCACCCGGTCCGCTCTGGAGAATGCCGCCTCCATCTCCGCCATGCTCCTGACCACAGAGGCTCTGGTGGGCGACCGTCTGGCTCCCCCCTCCGCCACCGGCGCGGGCATGCCTGCGGCTGACATGAGCGGCGCTATGTACTAATACCCAACGAGGTCCGAGCTTGGTCCTCTGACGAAGACGCACCGGGGACCCTCGGTGCGTCTTCCCTGTTTTCAAGGCAGGAAGAAAAAAGTTCCCATCGGGACGGATGTGTGATATAATACTAATTATCGATTAAAATGTTTAAAAACATTTTAATCGCCCACGGCAGAATCTGCCGTGGGCTGCAAGCCAAAGGCTTGCAGGATTAGATAT
>CACZKM010000010.1 GCA_902781745.1 Oscillospiraceae bacterium | reverse complement strand
AAAAGAATATATCTTGAGAAGGCGGCTGTGTCCGCCTTCTTTCCTAGACTATAAACAGGAAACGGGACGCATGTCAAGGGCGGCGGCATTGCCGCCGTTGGTACCGTCAAGAGTTATGCGCAAATTCGTTTGCAGACTCCGGCCAAATGAAGTCAGCCGGCAATAGAGACGTCCTCAAAAGCCGCCTCTAAATGCTTCATATTCATGTACTTCTTGTTGCCCCACTGGGTTCCAGCCACATGACGTAACCGGGCACAGACCAACATCAGCGCAGAGTTGCCATCCGGGAAAGTTCCCACCACGCGGGTGCGGCGGCGGATCTCCCGGTTGAGTCGCTCAATGACATTGTTGGTCCGGATCCGAGTCCAGTGTTCGGAGGGGAAATCACAGTAGGTCAGTGTTTCATCAACACTGTCCTCAACTTTTTTAGCAGCCTCTTTCAGCTTCAGCTCCCGCAGCTGAGCAACAACAGCTTTCGCCTTTTCACGGGCAGCTTTCTTGCTCTCCTGGGCATGGATTGCCTTGAGCATTTTGGCCACCAGTTTCACTTTGGAACGGGGAACGACAGAAAACACATTGCGGTAGAAATGAACCGTACAACGCTGGTATTTGGCCTCGGGAAACACTTCTCCCACAGCTTCCAGCATACCCAGGCACTTGTCGCCAACAATGAGTTTTACTCCGTCCAGACCACGGCCGCGCAGCCACTGGAAAAAACTGACCCAGCTGGCCTTATCTTCCTTCATACCCTCTGCGGCACCTAAAACTTCACGGTATCCGTCCTCATTTACTGCAATTGCTACCAGAATAGCAACGTTTTCGTACTCGCCGCCCCAATTTCGGCGCAGGTAAATACCATCCACATAGACGTACGGATACTTACCGCCCTGCAAAGACCGGTTGCGCCAATCCTCAATGTGGATGTAGGCTTTCTTGTTCAGTTCGCTAATGGTGGCCGGAGAAACCTTACTGCCCCATAGTGCTTCGGTAATGTCCTCCACTCGGCGCACAGAAACGCCAGCAAGGTACATCTCAATGAGCGCTTCTTCTACGCTGCTCTCACGGCGGCGATAACGCTCAATGATGGCGGTCTCAAAGGAAACACCCTTGAGGCGTGGCACGTGGAGCGTGACGTCTCCGGACGTAGTGGTAAGGTTTCGATCATAGTGGCCGCTGCGGTAGCCCTGGCGAGCCTCATTTCGCTCGTAGCGGGCAGCCTGGGTCAGCTTCTCCGCCTCCTGTTCCAGCAGTTCATTCAGAGTTTCTTCCTCGCTGCCCCGGACTAATTCCTTAAGCTGACCCTTGATTACTTCCTCGTTTAGCTGTACAATTTTTTCGGACATGGTTTGCAGACTCCTTTCAGAATGGTATGTGGTAACTTCATTCTACCAGAGTTCTGCAAACCATGTCTATTTTTATACCTTTTTCAATTTGCGCAACTTATTGTACCTTATCCGGCAGACAGCGGCGTAATCCGGGGCTTGGTCCGGGCCGTTGGCGTAGCCGACCTCAGTGGAGATCACACCGTCGAACTAATCGAAAAACTTCTGAACGCCCCAAAAGCAGCCCCCGGCAAAATAGATCGTTTTCATGGTTTACGCCTCGCGCCCCAAAACTGACCGGGCAAACTCCCTGACTGCCTTCAAATCTGCCTCGTCAGGGTGGCTGGCATGGAGTGCCTTGAACTTCCCCCGGCAGTGGAACTCCTGGTCAGACAGCGTCACCCCCGCCTCCGCCGCCACGGTTTTCATCTGCTTATAGGTAGACTCGATGAGGGCGGCGGTGCTGACGTTGACCAGGGTGCCGATCTTCAACGCGTTGGTGTTGACGAACCGCTTAACCTTCTTATCGATCCCCGCCCAGTACACGGAGTTGCACAGGAACAGGATGTCTGTTTTCTCCTCCAGCGGGTGGGAAACATCCTTAGCCTCCACCCCAAGCTCAGCGGCAATGGCCTCCGCCAGCTTTTTCGTGTTGCCGGTCTGGGAATAGTAACGAATTGCGATGTTCATGGTTGTGCCTCCTTTTGGCGAGGTCGTTGTGTTTCTCGATGAATAAGACAATGTGTTTCGTTTCCGTGCGATCCTTCCTGTTTGGAATTTGGAAATTCTATAGATTATTCTTGCCTGTTATCTCAGTCTCGTCATCCCAGCGCAACGTCCAGAATCATCATCAGCACAAATCCGAGAGAAAAGGCAATGGTCCCCCAGTTGGAGTGCTTGCCCTCGGACATTTCCGGGATAAGTTCCTCCACCACCACATACAGCATGGCACCCGCGGCAAAAGCCAACAGATACGGCAGGACCGGGACCACCGCGCTGGCCGCCAGGATAGTCACCAGAGCGGCGACGGGCTCCACCACGCCGGAGAGGACGCCGTAGAAAAAGGTTTTGCCCTTTGGCATCCCCTCCGCCAGCAGCGGCATGGAGACGATAGCCCCCTCCGGGAAGTTTTGAATGGCAATGCCCAGGGCCAGGGCCAGAGCGCCGGTTTGGCTGACCCCTGCCTCTCCGGACAGCCACCCGGCGTATACCACACCCACTGCCATCCCCTCGGGGATGTTGTGAAGGGTGACGGCCAGAATGAGCTTGGTGGTCCGCTTCAGTCCGCTCTCCGGCCCTTCCTCCTGCCGGTCCATGTGCATGTGGGGCGTGACCACGTCCAGCAGGAGCAGGAATCCGACGCCAATGAGAAAACCCGCCGCCGCAGGGAGAAAGGACAGCTTGCCCAGCCTCTCGCTGCTCTCCAGAGCGGGCTGAAGCAGGCTCCAGAAGGAGGCTGCCACCATGACCCCTGCGGCAAAACCGGTGAGGACCTTCTGCAGATTCTCTGACATCTGTTTTTTCAGGAAGAACACCATGGCCGCGCCCAGGCCGGTGCCCAGAAGGGGGATAACGATCCCACCCATGATCTGCGTTGTCATTTCCATCTCCCCTATCTGCTTCCTTCCCTGCCTCACAGGAGCGGCGTGCCTTTACGCCCCCACCGACTTGCTCCAGCGATCCAGCAGCATGGAATTGCTGCCGAACATATATGCGCCCTCATGGTTTTCGATGCGGCGGTATTCCTCCGCTTCCCGGTATCGAAAAGGCGGCCCCGCCGGAGCATCGTCGATATACCAGCAGTTGGCGAACTCCCGGCTCAGGGAGACGCCGTCGGCGGTATCGTGCGCAGCATACTTGTTCCGTTCGGACAGGAAGGACTGATCCTTTGGCTGTTCCGTTTTCGCAGCCCCCCGGCCTCGCCGCTGTAAACGGCGGCGCCGGCCAGGTACCCCTGTCAGTCAATGACGAAGGCGGCCTCCGCCTCTTTCTCGTTATATTCCCCGGGATACTGCCGCAGGGAACGGTCCCCGTGGGCAACAACGGTCACGGTTTTCCCCAGCTTGACGGCCATGGAGGCGAACTCCAGGGAGATGATCCCCGCGCCCAGGAACACAAGCCGGTCCGGCATCTCCTCCAGGGAGAGGAATTCCCGGCTGTCATGGAGGTGCTCCTTTCCGAGCACATCCACACGGGCGCCTGCTGGCCGGCGGCAATAACGATAGTGTTCGCTCCTTCTGTTACAGCTTTTCCAGCTCTGTCCTGATCCGGGCCATATCCTCATCAGTCCCCACGCCGTCTACCTTAGCCAGAATGGGAACATTGTAGGCCTTGCTGATGTTCTCGGCGGCATAATTGAAGGTTTCAATGTGGCTTTTGGCGGTGCTTCCGCTGCCCACTACCGCCTTGACCTCGGGATTGGCAGAGAGGAACCGCTCCACCGGTTTCGGCGTCTTGCCCTTGCCGGAGGTGTAGGTGAAAATGACGTATTCACCATCGATTTTCTCCGTGCCGTCTACGATCTTCAGGGCATCCGTCAGGCCCAGCTTGTTTATGATTTTTTCCACGTGTCCGGTTTTGGATGCATATGCGACTTTGATCATGATCTTATCCTTTCCGAGAGAAAAGCCGGCATATCCCGTTTTGTATGAGATATGCCGGCAGGGTTTTGTTTACTTGATGGCGGGCTCCCACTTGCAGCGGACGGGAGAGACGATGCTCCCCTCCTTCTTCATGGCGGTGAATGCCTTGTCTACAGAATTTTGTCTGTATCCTCCCACGGCGGGATTGAATCTTACCGTCGTTTATTGTATACTAAAAGAGATCGTTCATCACGGCTGGCGCTTTGATGTATGAGGATAAGTGAATCTACCATTCCCGGACCTCCCACACATCATAAATCCGGAAATCGCAACCCACAGATTACAAAACGAAAAATCAGCGTAAGGCTGGAAAAATGGAAAACGAGAAAGCAGGGCAAGAGTATGAGGAAATATGAGTTTTCCGCCGAACAGCGGCTTTTTATTGAGGGGATGCGTCTGCCTTTTGCCATCTGTCAGTTTTTTGAGAAGGATGTTGTGACCCTTGCCATATCAGACGGGTTCTGCGAGCTCTTCGGGTATACCGACCGCGCCCAGGCATATTCTGACATGAATCAGAATATGTTCAAGGATACGCACCCGGACGATACCGCAAGGTTCATAAACGCCATTCTGCGCTTTGGTCTGGAAGGCGGCAGGCTTGAAGTGATGTATCGAACAAAGAAAAAATCGGGTTCTGGCTATAAGGTGATCCATCTGATCGGCGAACACGTGTACACAGAGGATGGGCTGCGCCTGGCTCAGATCTGGTTTACGGACGAGGGAGATTATCAGGACGACAGCGGAACGGATCTGATCCGCGGGACCAACAGCACGCTCTCCCCGGAAAACCTGGCGCACACACACCGATATGATTACCTGACCGGCCTCCCGAATATGTCCTATTTCTTTGAGCGAGCCGAAGTTCAAAGGAAGGTCTGTCTGGAGCAGGGGAAAAACCCGCGCTGTTGTATATTGATTTGAGCGGAATGAAGTCCTACAACCATAAATTCGGGTTTTCTGAGGGCGATAAGCTTCTGCGATATTTCGCCCGGCTCCTGGGCCAGACTTTTCATTCTGAGAATTGCTGTCACGTCAGTGCTGACCGTTTCGCGGTGTGTGCGGACGAAAATGGATTGGAGGAAAAGCTAGACCGGATGTTCCAGGAATGGCAGGAGATGAAACAAAATATGCATCTTCCGGTCTGTGTGGGCATCTATCCGAATCGGATGGAAGAGGTCCCTGTAGGGATGGCCTATGACAGAGCAAAAATGGCGTGCGACGCAATCAAGGGCACATATTCCTCGTCCTTTCATTATTACAGCAGCGAATTGAATGAGAACATTTTAAAGCAGCAATATGTTCTTGAAAACTTTGATCGGGCACTTTCCGAACATTGGATCCAGGTTTACTACCAGTCCATCGTGCGCGCCATCAACGGGAAGGTCTGCGATGTGGAGGCGCTGGCACGCTGGATCGACCCGGTCAAAGGCTTTCTCTCCCCTGCGGATTTCATCCCCTATCTGGAGGATGCCGGCCTGATCTACAAGCTGGATCTCTATGTGCTTGATCAGATTTTGGACTGCATTCACACCAAGGAAGCCGAGGGCTTTTTCATTGTGCCCCACTCCATCAACCTGTCCCGTTCCGATTTTGACGCCTGCGATATGGTCGAAGAGATTCGGCGGCGTGTCGACGCGGCCGGAGTCAGCCGAGACAGAATCAGTATCGAAATCACGGAAAGCGTGATCGGAAGTGATTTTGAGTACATGAAAACCCAGGTCGAGCGCTTTCAGGCGCTGGGCTTTCCGGTGTGGATGGATGACTTTGGCAGCGGCTATTCCTCACTGGATGTCCTGCAGAGCATCAAATTTGACCTGTTGAAATTCGACATGGGCTTCATGCGAAGACTGGACGAAAACGAGGACGGCAGGATTATCTTGACCGAACTGATGAAAATGGCTTCGGCGTTGGGGCTGGATACGATCTGCGAGGGCGTGGAGACGGAAAAGCAGGCGCATTTCCTGCAGGAGATCGGCTGCTCAAAGCTTCAGGGATTCCTGTTCAGCAAGCCCAATCCCCTGGCGTATGTTCTGGAAAACCTCAGGACCCAAAAGCTGAGCGGGTGTGAAAACCCGGAGGAGTCCTCCTACTACGAATCGATCTGCAGCCTGAATCTTTATGATGTGGGCGTTATCGCCCGTGAGGAGACAACCGCGCTTCAGAATGCCTACACGACGCTGCCGATGTGCATTATAGAAATTAAAGACGACAGCACCCGCTTTGTGCGCACCAATCAGTCCTATCGTGATTTTTTCAAGCGTTTCTTTGGCTTGGACCTGTCAACTCTCAGTTCGGACTTCGTCAAATACGACGCGGCATTTATGTACAATGTCGTGGAGACCTGCTGCGAGCGGGGAATCCGCACCTTCTACAACGAAAAGATGGCGGACGGATCTATCGTACATTCCTTTGCGCGGCGAATCAGTGTCAATCCGGTCACCGGAATCACAGCCATCGCCGTCGTAGTCTTATCCATCCGCGAGCCGAATGAGAGCCTGCGGTTTGAGCAGATCCTTTCCGTGATCGAACAGTTCGGCGAGTATATTCCTGGCGGCTTCTTTATCCACAAAGCAGATGAAAGCCAGGAGTTATTATACGCAAACAAGGCCGTCTTTGATATATTCGGCTGTGACGACCTGGACGATTTCAAGGCTTTGACCGGCTTTACTGTCCGCGGAATGGTATATCCCGAGGATTATGAGAAGGTCACCGTCTCGATCAAGAAGCAGTTAAAGGAAACCAAGACCGACCTCGATTCTGTGGAATGCCGGATCATCCGCAAAGACGGAGAGATCCGTTGGACTGACGATCACAGTCATTACATTGAATACGACAATCACAACGGCCTGTATTACGTATTTATCTCGGATATCACCGACAAGCGTGAACAGGAAGAATCCGATAAGGCCCTGCGTTCCGCCGTCATTGAGGCCCTGACCAAAGCATACGATTCGGTGTGGCTCATCAATGACATCGTCACCCAGCGGTTTGAATTGTTCCGGATCGACAAGGAAATGGAGCATCTTATGCCCGCCAACATTGCCGTGAAGATTGAACAGTTCTCACAAGCCTTTGCTTTTTATTCAAGGCTGGTGTTTGAGGAGGACCGGCAGCGGTTCCTGGACGCAGTCGCTCCGGAAAGCATCGTCAGAAACACGAAGGATCGGCTAATCTACTCTGTGCCCTTCCGCCGGGTATTTGATAACGGGATCCGGTACTACAGGGTGGAGTTTGTCAGGTTTGATTTGCCGGACGGGAAAACCGGTATTGTGGCCGGTTTTAAGAATGTCGACGAAGAGGAACGCAAGGGATAAGGCATACCAAGCGGCGCACACCGAAATTGGGGCGGAGAGCTTGGATAATAATATGATCAGAGCGATAGTGCATTCCAGATGGTCTTGTGTATGATTTGAATGCGCCGCTAAAAGAGCGGCGTATCCCATGCTCTCAAATTGCAATTCATTAAGGAGGAAGAAACAATGAAAAAGCAGCTTAAGACGCTTCTCATGGGCGTGGCCACCGTGACCCTTGTGGCCGCTCTCGCCGCCTGCGGCGGCAACACTGCCGACACCACCGACGCTGCCGAAACCACCGAAGAGACCGAAGAGGCAGTGGTGGAGGAAACCGCCGAGGCCGCAGAACTGGCGGAATACACCAGCGACGACGGCTGGACCGTCCAGTATGACCCCGCCAACATCGAGGTCGAAGAGGGCGGCGGCGCTGTTACCTTCCTGTATCTGGGCGATCCTGACCACTCCACCATGGCGACCATCAGCTACGAGGCCGACAAGATGCCTGAGGAGGTCCTGGGCGAGCTCACCGCCGACTGGGGCGATGCTGAATCCATCGAGAGAAGCGAAGGCATCTTCCCCGGCACCACGGATATGTGGGGCTATTGGCGGACCCTCTCCCAGCCCGCAGGCAGCGAGGACCCCAGCCGCACGGCCATCGCCGGCGAGTACAACGGCGGCACCCTCCTGCTTCAGAACACCACCTATCTGACCGGGGATGATGCCATCGACACGGCCGCTGCCGACGCCCTGGAGACCGTGGTGGACTCCATTACCTACGAAAACTTCGGCCCCCAGACCATGTATGAGTACATCCCCGGCACCTATACCGCCGAGCAGGACGGCGCGACCCTTTCCGTCACCCTGAACGAAGACCACTCCGGCGTGCTCAGCATTCAGGACGACATCGATATTCTCTGGGGCAGCGTCGAGCTCATGGCGGCTGACGGCAGCTTCACCTATGAGTACACCTTGGAAGGCGACAATCTTTACGTCAACTACGACGGCGAGTGGACGGAGTTCGCCAGACAGGCCTGATGAATCGCATGGAACCCAGGCTCAAAATATTGATTTCTTGCTGACGACAGCAGCGCCGCGAACGTGATCGCGCGGCGCTGCTGTTTTTATGGAACTGCACAAATGGAAACGATCGCCATGCCGACGTAGCGCCGGCATGGCGATCGTTTTATCTGTATGACAGGGGACGCCGTATCGAACGGTTATTCAGCCGAAGAAGTGCTGGTGAGCGTGACAGGCGTCAAGCCCTCGCTGTACTTGAAAATATCGTTCCGCACATCGTTCCGCGCCCATTCGTTCAGGGCGATCCACTGGTCCTGATCCGCAGTCATCTGCTCCGGCGTCTCGCGGACGTAGCGCACGTCGGTGGGATGATAGAACACATAGTACTTATCGTTTTCATCCTTCGCGAACACTTCAGCATTGCCAATATCCTCGTCAACGATCTTCTGCGCCTCTTCCTTGCTGACCCGGCCGATGCTGAACAGCTCGCCGGCGCCGGTCTCATCGGGGTCCTCACCCAGGGCCTCCGCCGCCTCACGGGAAGCTCTCTCAGAGATGATGATGAAGATGCCGTCCTCGTCGTCGCCCACGGCAGTGATGTTCCGATAAACCAGTTCAGAATACGTCTGGGGGATGGCCACATTGACCGGGCCGAACTCATAGAGCTCCGGCGCGTTGGCCGCCTCCTCCGCCAGGTGGGTCTGATACAGGAAGGAAATCATCTCCCCACGGAGGCAGGGGTCTGTGGGCCGGAAGATGACACTCTCATCCAGATTGCCGGTGTTGCCCTCGGTAAGGATGCCGGTCATGGAGCCCCAGACCACGGCCAACTCATAGTAAGCATCCTGGGGCACGTCAGTGGGGATCTCCCGGAATCCCTCGATGATCCCCTGCACCAGAGCTATACCAAGCTCCTCCAGAGTGACATCCTCCCCCAGTGCCTCCAGGTCCACCGGGTCCATGGCGGCAATCTTATCCAGGGGTGCGTCCTCCATACGGTAGAGGAAGGTCAGGCACATGGCCCGGTCGCAGGTGAGCATGGGGCTGAATTTCCCGTTGCCGGTGCCCACGGTGATCTCGTTTTCCACTGCCCACTGGACGGCAGTCTCGTACCAGCTACCCGCTGCCACGTCAGAGAAGGTCTCCTTGTTGGTGGGGTCAGGGGTACCGGCCATCCGCCACAGGAAGGTGACCACCTGGGCCCGGTTGACCTTGCCGTTGGGCATGAACCGGCCGTTGCCCATACCATAGGTGATCTCGTTCTCCGCGCCCCACTGGACGGCGGGATAGAAATAGTCTGATTCCTTCACGTCGGTGAATTCCTCTGCCGCAAAGGCAGTGAGACCGGCGCACATGACCAGGGCCAGCAACGCCGCACCGAACCGCTTGACGAGTGTTCTTTTCTTCATTTCGTTTTCCTCCTTGGTGTGTTTTATGGTGATCCTCTTAGGGCTCTCCTTGTTTTATTGGATGGAGAAACAAGTCATCCATCGAACTGCGCGGTCACAGGATCAACGCTGAGAATGGCCTCGTCGCTGAGCTCCATGCCGTCCTGCGCTTATCCGGCACCATCATGGTTACGAGCGTGATTATAAGGCCTAGCGAAAAACCGGGAAAGAAACCCGACCCGAACAGCCGGAAAACGTCAAAATGTGCACCATACATACTAACACAGATACAGGGGCACACTCTGCGGGTCACGCCCAGGGATCGTTACTCTCCGGCGGACGGATATCCGCCAGGAGGAACTGTTCCCACAGGTACCACTTCCCGTCCTTGGCCTGGCGGAGCTGCACCGACCGGGGACTGTCCGCGCCGCCGGAGGTCAGGGAGAGCCTGGCGTATCCCTGGTCCTGGTAGGAGTAGGGATTCTCGCTGACCCGGATGGTATAGGGCTCCTCTGGCATATAGTCATTTTGAGGCGTCGCTCCGGAAAAGTACGACCGGGGTACATAGTCCTTGTCCCGGAACCGGTCTGCGATGAACTGCTTGTCCATAGGGCTGAGGGGCCTCGGTCCCTTCAGCGCGTCCAGCATGGACAGGGAGAGGTCCTTGTCCTGGGGATAGAAGCACAGGGCCAGTACGGTCAGGGCGGCGGCGTCAAAGGGGTCGGACAAGGTCGCCTGGGGCAGGGCCAGGAACTCCGCCAAAGTCTCGGGCAGCTTGGGGAACACCACATCCTTCGTCCGGTTTGTTCCGGTCCCGGGCTGCGCAACTTCCGAAGACAAGTTCGGCTTTTTATCGAATATTCCCATTTCAGCGCTCCTTTCATGGTGGCTCGTTACGCAAAGCAATGATAAATCATTTTATCAAAATCAACGGCGCCCTGCAAGATTTATGGGGTCCTTTTTGTCATTAGCAATCGTCTGCGGGAAAAAACTGCTTCAAATAGAAAGCCGGCGGCCGTTTTGGCCGCCGGCGTCGTTTTTTTATATTTATGCCTCTGCCGGGTCCCAGCCCTTTTTGTCTGGAAGCTGGGCCAGGATGATGGCGGTGAACATGAGGACGCAGCCCAGGATCTCCCGGCCGGACATACTCTGGTGGAGGATCACCCAGCCCGCCAGGACCGAGATCACCGACTCCAGGCTCAGCACCAGGCTGGCGATGGTGGGGTTGACTCCCTTCTGGCCGACGATTTGGAGGGTATAAGCCACGCCGGAGGACATGACGCCGCAGTAGAGGATGGGGATCCAGGACATGGTCACATCCCGGACCGAGGGGGCGCCCTCGGCAAAGGCCATCACGATCAGGGACAGGAGCCCCGCTACAAAGAACTGGATACAGGACATCTGCACGCCGTCCACCTTGGGACTGAAGTGGTCGATGACCATGATATGGACGGAAAAGGCAAAGGCACAGAGGATCACCAGCAGATCGCCCTTCTGGAGGGCCAGGGAACCGCTCATGCACAGCAGATACAGGCCGGCTATGGCGATGACCACGCTGATCCACAGCTTGACGCCCACCTTTTTCCCCAGGAATATACCCAGGATCGGGACGATAACGATATACATGGCGGTGATAAAGCCCGCCTTGCCCACGGTGGTATATTTGATCCCCACCTGCTGGAGGCAGGAGGCCACCCCCAGAGCCAGACCGCAGCAAAGGCCGCCCAGGAGCAGGGTCCTTCGGTTGGCACGCTCCGCCTCCTTTTGTGCCGGAGACTTGAACCGGCCAAAAAAGAGGAGCACAGGGATCAGCGCAATGCCGCCCACAAAGGAACGAATGGCGTTGAAGGCAAAGGGGCCGATATGGTCCATCCCCACCGACTGGGCCACGAAGGCAACGCCCCAGATGAGGGCGGTGAGGAACAGAATGAAGAGGTTTTTGGGTGGGAGCTGTTTCATAGAGGGATTGTTACTCCTTGGACGCGATGTTGTCTTTGTCTTTGTAGATGGAGTTTGCCGGAACGGTGCCCCGGACGCTGGAGGTGGGATAGATATTGCTGTGGGGACCGATGACCGTGCCGGGGTTCAGGACGCTGTTGCAGCCCACCTCCACATAGTCGCCCAGGATGGCGCCGATCTTTTTCCGGCCGGTCTCCATCCGCTCCTCCCCTTCCCGGATGACCACCAGGGTCTTGTCGCTTTTGACGTTGGAGGTGATGGAACCTGCTCCCATGTGGGCGTGGCTGCCCAGGACGGAGTCCCCGACATAATTGTAATGGGGGGTCTGGACATAGTCAAAGAGGACCACGTTTTTCAGCTCCACAGAGTTGCCCACCACGGCATGCTTGCCCACGATGGCGCTGCCGCGGATGAAGGCGCAGTGGCGGACCTCCGCCTCATGGTCGATGATGCAGGGCGAACCGATGTATGCCGATGGAAAGACCTTGGCGTCCTTGGCGATCCACACATCCTCGGCGGGGTGGTCGTACTCGTCGGCTGGCAGGGTGGCCCCAAGGGCTTTGATATAGTCGCTCAGCTCCCCCAGGACCTCCCAGGCATAGGTCTTGCCCCGGAAGAGAGGGGCGGCGATGGTGTCATTCAAATCAAACAGGTCTTGGATCGTCAGCATATCACTTACCCTCCACAGCCAGGCCGCGCTCATTCATCACTTGGATGACAGCGTTGACCTGCTCCTCGCACTGCTCCTGGGTCTGGGCCTCCACCATGACCCGGATCACGGGCTCGGTGCCGCTCTTGCGCAGGAGGATCCGCCCCTGATCCCCCAGGGTCTCAGCGACCTCCTTGCAGGCGCTTTGAACGGCGAAGTCGTTGAGGGCCCGGTCCTTGTCCTGGACCTTGACGTTCTTGAGGACCTGGGGATAGATCTTCAGGTCCTGGGTGAGCTTGGACAGGGGGGTCTTTTTCCCCAGGACCGCCTGCATGACCTTGATGGCGGTGAGAATACCGTCGCCGGTGTTGGCGTATTTGCCGAAAATGATGTGCCCGGACTGCTCGCCGCCGATGAGGTGGCCGTTGGCCCGCATATTCTCATAAACGTACTTGTCGCCCACGTCGGTCTTCTCATAGTTGATCCCCACGGCGTCAAAGGCTTTGTAGAGGCCAAAGTTGGACATGACGGTGGTGACCACGGTGTTGTTCTCCAGCTTATCCCGCTCCTTCATGTAGCAGCCGTAGACGTAGAGGATGCCGTCGCCGTCCACCACATTGCCCTTGTCGTCCACCGCCATGCAGCGGTCGGCGTCACCGTCGAAGGCAAAACCGATATCCATGTGGTTCTCCTTGACGAATTTCTGAAGCTGCTCAATGTGGGTGGAGCCGCAGCCGTCGTTGATGTTCAGGCCGTCGGGCTTGTTGCTCAGGACCTCCACATCGGCGCCCAGCGCCTCAAAGACGCTCTTGGCGATCATCCAGGCCGAGCCGTTGGCGCAGTCCAGAGCCACTCGCATATCCTTATAAGAATGGGTGGCCAGGCTGATGAGGTAGCCGATGTAGCGGTTGCGGCCGGAGGCGTAGTCGATGACCCGGCCGATCTTCTCCCCTACGGCGTAGGGCAGGTCCTGGCCGCCGTCCAGCCAGGCCTCGATCCGGTCGATGGTCTCCTGCTCCATCTTCTCGCCGTGGCGGTTAATGAGCTTGATGCCGTTGTCATGGTAGGGGTTGTGGCTGGCGGAGATCATGATGCCGCAGTCAAACTCGTCGGTCTTGGCGATGTAGGACACGCTGGGGGTGGTGGTGACGTGCATGAGGTAGACGTCCGCCCCGGAGGCCGTCAGGCCAGCGGACAGGGCGCACTCAAACATATAGCTGGACCGGCGGGTATCCTTGCCGATGACCACCTGGGCCCGGTGCTCCTGGCCGAAATACCAGCCCAGGAAGCGGCCCACCCGAAAGGCGTGGTCCACCGTGAGGTTAACATTGGCTTCTCCCCGGAAGCCGTCGGTACCGAAATACTTACCCATATTGATCGCTCCGTTTTCTGATGATTTCTTGTTCCTTGGACTATGGACAGCCGTCGGGCCGGGCCCGAGGCAGATTGTTCTGGAATCATGGTATTATACAGCAGGGACGGGATTCTGTCAAACGGACGATTGGGCGCGGACGGCTCCCGGTCACGGCAGTCCTTCCTGCACAGCCTGACTGTCGGGTACACTACAACAAATCAGAAAGGCTTACCTTTCAAAAATCTTTTTGAATCTTTTTGAAACATCCTGAAACCCGGGTTGTATCCTTTCCCCAGAGAGAATCCTGCACAGGCAAGTTGCCCGGCAGGCGCAAGCAAGGAGGCACCGCCATGAAGAAAGTATTGCTCCCCGTCGACATCAGCGATCGTGCGCTCAAGTCCCTGGAGCGGGCCAAATTTGAGTTTGACCCCAGCGAAGTCGAGATCACCCTGGTCACCGTAATGAATTCTCCCATGCACTATAAATATGATCACGAGTTCGCCCACGAGCTGCACCGCCGCCAGAAGAAGCTGGAGAGTTATCAGAAGATTCTGGATAACTACGAGGTCACGACCTCGGTCCTCTGCGGGAAGCCTGGTGTTTCCATTGTCCGTTTTGCCAAGCAGAATCATTTTGACTGCATTATCATGACCCGCTCCAAGAAGGAAAGCGCCGAAGCCCACGGCTCCGTTTCCGCCTATGTGGCAAAAAAGGCACCCTTCCTGGAGCTGATGATCCTGAACGAAGAAAGTCAACGACGGTCTGCGTAAACCGGCCGTCGGGAATAGAAAAGGAGAGAATCACAATGAACAGCAATTCGGTCAGCATGAAGAATGTCGTGAAATTCGCCGGGGCCTATCTGGCCTGCGCCATTGGATCGGGCTTTGCCACTGGGCAGGAGATCATGCAGTTCTTCTCCGCCCACGGTCTCATGAGCCTGGCAGGCGTCGCGGTGACCACGATCCTGTTTGCCTGGTGCGGCGGGATGTTTATGAAGCACGGCTATGAGCAGCAGTTCAAGGAGCCCGGCGAGATCATGGGCTTCTACTTTGGCCCCAAGCTCTCCCGGTTCTTTGAGATCCTCTTCCAGGTCTTCCTCTACGGCATCTATGTGGTCATGATCGCCGGCGCCGGCGCGACCCTGTCCGAATACTTTGGTCTGGACCCCATGGTGGGCCGGGTGACCATGGCAGCCGCCGCCTTCTTCACCGTGATCCTGGGTCTGACCAAGCTCACAGACATCCTGGGGAGCCTGGGCACCGTGATCATCGTCTTTGCCCTGGCTGTGGGGGTCTACAGCATTGCTTCCAACGTTGAGGGGCTGAAAACCGTCAGTTCCCTGCTTCCCACCCTGGAGATCACCAAGACCCAGGGCGGCTGGCTGGGCTCCGCCATCCTCTATCCCGGCTTCAACGCCATTGTGGTCATGATCCTCTCCTGCTCCATGGGCCGCTTTGCCAACAGCAGCAAGGAGGCCTGCCGGGGCGGTGTGCTGGGAGGCGTTCTCTTCGGCGCCGCCATCCTGGCCATGAACCTGGGGCTCCTGGCCAACCTGGGCGACGTCTTTGACAAGGCCGTCCCCACGCTGGTCCTGGCTGACCACATCCACCCCATGGTGGGCCTGGTCTTCTCGGTCATCATCTGCTGCGGGATCTACACCACCACCGTCCCCATGCTGTGGGGCGTCGTCCGGCACTTTGCCCAGGACGGCTCCCGGAAGTTCGTCCTGGTGGCGCTGATCCTCTCCGCCCTGGGCCTGGTGCTGGGCATGACCGACTTTAAGGCTCTGGTCAATATCATCTATCCCTTCAGCGGCTACGCCGGCGTCATCCTCTTCGGGTTCATCGCCTGGCGGGAGTTCCAGACCAAGCGCGTCAAGCACGCTCACCAGGAGAAGAAGCCCATCTATGTGGGCGGGACCGCGGAAACCACCATGTCTGTCAACTAATCTAAACGGATAACAAGTCTCTCATTCTTTTCTCAAACACGGAAGAACACGCGAACAGCCCAGACTTCCCCGGTCTGCTGTTCGCGTATTCTTCTTTTGACGGGCGGCGTCGTATGTGCTATGATGCTGTCTCATGAAGACGAATCAGGAAAGGAGGACGCTCCATGGAGAAACGGACAAGCTTTCGGCGGACACTGGCCCTGAGCCTGCTGCTCATCGCCGCCGCCCAATTTAGCCTGAGCCCCCTTGCGATGGATTTCCGCATTTCCGTCGCTGTGACCTGCTTCTCCGCCGCTATTTACTTTCTGGAAGACGTCAGTGTCTTTCCCGTGACCCTTCTCACCGCCGCAGGGACCTTCCTGACCCGGACTCTGCTGTATTACGCCAAGGGGGAGGACGTTCTGCAGGCCATGGTCTCCGCCGGGCCGGAAATCGTCTTTTTCCTGATCTACGGAACCGGTCTTTGGGTTTACGCCCGGTCCGCGGCCCGGCCGCTCCACCGGCCTGTCTTTCTGTGTTTTACCGCCGGGCTGGACCTCCTCTCCAACCTGGGAGAGATCGCCGTCCGGCCGGGTCTGGGGCGGGACTGGAACCGGACCATTCTGGTGCTGGTGGCGGCGGCGGTGTTCCGCACCATCCTGCTGTGGGGGATCCTGGCCTTCTTTGACCGGTACCGTCTGGTCCTTTTGAAGCGCTCCAACGCGGAGCGCTACCAGCGGCTGCTCCTGCTGATGTCCCGTCTGGGCGGAGAGGTGACCTGGATGGGAAAAAACGCCGGCCAGGTGGAGCAGGTCATGAATGAATCCTATGAGCTGTACCGGCAGCTTCAAGGCGCCGGGGACGAGGAAACGGCGGCAAAAGCCCTGAGCGTGGCCAAGGACATCCATGAGATCAAAAAGGAATACCTCCTCATTATGCGTGGACTTTCCGAGGCCATGGAGGAGGAGCGCACCCAGGAGGGCATGGAGCTGCCTGAACTTCTGCTTATCCTCCGCCAGTCGGTCCAGAAGCTGCTGGCGGACTCGGAGCGTACGGCGGAGATCCGCATCGACTGCCCTGACAGGCTCTATGTGCGGGAGATCTATCCCCTGCTCTCGGTGTTTCGCAACCTGATCAGCAACGCGGTGGAGGCAGGCGGCACGGTCATTGACCTTCGGGAGGAAGCGACCTCTGCGGGCTGGCGGCTCTCTGTCTCCGACAACGGGCCCGGCATCCCGCCGGAGGATCTGGACCGTCTGTTCTCCCCCGGCTTTTCCACCAAGATCAACTATGAGACCGGCGTGGTGGCCCGGGGCCTGGGCCTGCCCATCGTGCAGGACATCGTAGAGCACACCCTTCACGGCAGGATCGCCGTAGATACAGGGAGCGGCGGGACGACCTTTTCCATCCTGCTCCCCAAGGATGACTGGGAGGTACTGGGCGCATGATCAGTATTTTTCTTTTGGATGACGACCCCAATGTGACGGATATCCTCAAGCGGATCATCCGGCAGAAGGAGCTGGGGCGGGTGTGCGGCTTCTCCCAGGACCCGGCGGAGGCCCTGGAGGATCTGCGCTATACCCAGCCCGATCTGGTGATCGCTGACCTGCTGATGCCGGGCATGGACGGGGTGACCTTTGTGAAGAAGGCCCGGCAGATCCTTCCGGCGGCCTCCTACATCATGCTCTCCCAGGTCTCCAGCAAGGATATGATCGCTGCGGCCTACGACGCGGGGGTGGAGTTCTTTATCCAGAAGCCCATCAACGGCGTGGAGGTGGTCAGCGTCATTCAGAACGTGGCCCAGAAGCAGAGCCTCCAGCGGACCATGGACCAGATGACGAAGCTCCTCTCCGCCAGCGGCGGCGGGGAAAAGCCCGTCTCTCCGGAGGACAGGTCCCCGGAATTGGAGAAGCTCCGCCGCATCCTGTCCCGGATCGGCATCCTGGGCGTCACCGGGGCCGATGACATCCTGACGGTTTGCGCCGATTTCCTTCGCCGGGAGGAAGAACCGGGAAGCGTCACCCTAAAGGACATCTGCGCCCGGTTCTCCGACTCCCCCAAGAGCATGGAACAGCGCATCCGCCGGGCGGCCGCCGCGGGGATGACCAATCTGGCCCACATGGGCCTGGACGATTATTACAACGAGGATTTCTCCGAATACGCCGGGATGCTCTACAGCTTTGACCAGGTCCGGAAGGAGATGGATTATATCCAAGGGAAGACAGACCAGAGGGGCAACGTGAAGATCAAAAAGTTTCTCTCTGCCCTGCTCCATGCCAGCAGGGAATGACCGGCTGCAAAAAATACCTCCTGCGTAGACGCAACGCCCTACACAGGAGGTATTATATTGTTTTTTCCGATTCTGTTGTCCGCTCCATTTCATGGGTGCGCATCAGCCTTCATTCTCGAATATAAATTACTGCCCGCTGCCCAGGGGGATCACTGCGCCGGTGTGCATATCCACCGCATAGCGGCTGCCTCCGGCGGTGAAGAGCCAGCGCTCGCCGTCCGCGCTCATGCCCTGGGCGGTGAGATCGGAGGGCACTCCGCCCAGGTAGGCGGCCAGCCGCTCCTTGGCCTGCTGCCAGGTGAGGGTAGAGGACTGATTGACCGGCTCCTTGGTTTCTTCTTCACTTCCGCCGGTGGCGGCAGACTCTGTGGCCGGCTCCGCTTCTTCCGGTTCGGCGGTTTCCTCAGTCTGCGTGGCTGATGGATCTGCCGGCTCCTCCGTTGCGGCATCCGCGCCGGCCGTCTCGGTGTCCGCTGCTTCGGGCTCCACCGCGGCGGCTTCCATCGGTACATCCTCCGCAGCCGTTGGCTCGGCCTGCGCCTGGGCAGCATTGGCTTTCGCCTCCTCCGGCGCGGGCTGAGGCTTTGGGGCGGGCGAAACCGCAGGAGTCTGGGGACGATTGCTTGGAACGGATGTGGTTTGCTGGGTGGGCTCGGTGCTCTCCACAGCCTCTTCTGTTTCCTCTACCAGCCCGTCGCTCTCCTCTGCTGTCGCCGCCTCCTCCTCCGCAGCCTTCTCGGCCCCTTCTGTGGCCGGCTCCTCGGCGGCAACAGCGTACTCCTGGGCGGCCGCCTGGTCTCCGGCTCCGGTGAAAGGCAGCTCCGGTTTTACCACGCCAAGGACCACCAGGGCCACCACCGCCGCTGCGGCAAAGGGGGCGATCCGGCGGCCCCACAGGGCTTTCCTGTTCGGCTGGGACTCCAGCCCGGCCAGGATCGTTTTCTGCAAACCGGGGGGCGGGACTGCGGCGGCACCCAGCAGGAGCTGATGGACCTTCTCCATCTCCGCTCTGGTCTGCCGGCATTGGGGGCAGGCCGCCAGATGCTCCTCCAGCCGGGCTTCCTCCTCCGGCGTCAGTTCTCCGTCCAACTGCGCGCTGATAAGGACCTCATAGGCTTCATGGCTCACGGTCTCTCCCCCCTTCTCCCTTCCCGGGTTTAGACGCTGTTTCGTCCCATAAGTTCCCCTGGTTCCGCAAAGTTTTCGCCAGGGCCTTCCTGGCCCGGGCCAGTCTGGACCGGACCGTCCCCATAGGAAGGTCCAGCGCCGCGGCGATCTCCTCGTAGGACAGGCCCTCCAGCTCCCGCAGAAGGAGGATGGCCCGGGCCTGCTCCGGCAGGGCGTCTACGGCGTCGGCCAGGGCCTCCCGCCGCTCCGCCTCCTGGGCCCGCTCGACGGGACCCGGTCCCGGATGGGAGGTCTGGGGCAGATCGGGATCGTCCAGGGACAGGGGCGTTTCCCGCCGCCCCCGCTGGCGGAGAAGGTCCGTGGCGGCGTTGGCGGTCATGCGGTAGAGCCAGGTGGAAAAGGCGGCGTCTCCCCGGAATCCGGGCAGCGCCTTCCACGCCTTGAGGAAGACTGTCTGGGCAACGTCCTCCGCGTCGTGGTGGTTCCCCACCCGCTGCACAGCAAGGGAATAGACCAGGCCGGTATACCGCTCCACCAGTTGGGCAAAGGCCTCCTGGTCTCCCCGTCCGGCCCGCTGGGCCAGGGTACGGTCATCGTTCTTCATCGGCATCACGCAGCTCCCGTTTGATCCCCGCTGTCACCCGATATACGTCCTCCAGCGTGGTGATCTTCGATATCTCGCCCTTCCAGTACCCGGCGTGGGGAACGCCCTTCAAATACCAGGCGTAGTGCTTCCGGGCCTCCAGACAGGCGATCCGCTCGCTTTTATACTGGGCGGCCAGCTCAAACTGCCGCACCGCCGTGTCGCACCGCTGGGCCAGGGGTGGCAGCGGCGGGATCTCCTTTCCCTCTAGCGCGGCCTTGGCCTGTTGGAAGATCCAGGGATTTCCAAAGCAGCCCCGGGCAATCATCACGCCGTCGGCCCCGGTGTACTTCAAAATGCGGGCGGCGTCCCGGCCGGAGAACACATCCCCGTTGGCGATAACGGGGATGGACAGAGTCTGTTTCATCTCCCGGATATAGTCCCAGTTGGCAGTGCCGCCATACATCTGCACCTTGGTCCGGCCGTGGAGGGTGACGGCGGCCACCCCCAGCTCTTCCAGGGCTTTGGCCAGCTCCAGGCAGACGATAGAGCCCCGGTCCCAGCCCAGCCGCATCTTTACCGTAACGGGGGTCTCCCCCGCTCCCCGGAGCACAGCTTCGGCCACCCGGCAGGCCTTGTCCAGGTCCTTCAGCAGACCGGAGCCGTCGCCGTTGTTGGCGATCTTGGGCACGGGACAGCCCATGTTGATGTCGATGACGTCCGCCCGGGAGACCTCCCGGATGATGGCGGCGGCCTCCTCCATGCACACCGGATCGCTGCCGAAGACCTGCACCCCGGCGGGATGCTCCTCAGGCCCCAGTTCCATCAAAGGGATGGTCTTCTTGTCCTGATAGCACAGAGCCTTGGCGCTGACCATCTCTGTGAGGGTATAGCCCGCCCCCAGCTCCCGGCAGATCGCCCGAAAGGCGATGTCCGTGACCCCGGCCATTGGGGCCAGGATGAGGGGGGTGGGAATGGATACGGGTCCGATGCGCATGGGTCCACCTTCTTTCTTTAATTGTATCATACCATAAAGTCCGCGGCGCTGACAAGGGCGCGGAACCGGAAATGACGCAGACTGTGAAATGCCCCCGCAGGTCCACGAAACCCGGGAGCACCGAGAATGCAACCGGCAGAATGGCGGAGGATTTGATAGCACACACAAGGAAACCGTCAGTTTCGTCAAAATATTTTACTAAAGTAACTATTTTTCTGTTGTCAGAACTCCTATCTTGTTGTATACTAATCCTCATGGAACGATTTCCTTGGCGGGAGAAGCCCGCCCATCTGTAATGAAGGAGAGACAACTGTTATGAGCTATTCCACCGATAAAATCCGCAATGTCTGTCTGCTCGGTCACGGCGGCAACGGCAAGACCTCTCTGGCGGAAAGTATGCTTTTCCTCACAGGCGGCACCGACCGGCTGGGCAAAACCCCCGATGGCAACACCGTCTGCGACTATGACCCCGAAGAGGTCAAGCGCCAGATCTCCATCTCCATGGCCTCCGCCCCGGTGAACTATAGAGACCACAAGCTCAACGTGCTGGACACCCCGGGCAACTTCGACTTTAACGGCGAGGTGTGCTCCGCCCTGTACGCCGCCGACACCGGCGTGATGGTGTGCGCCGCCAAGGACGGCCTGAGCGTAGGCGCCGACCGGGCCTGGAAGATGCTCCGGGAGCGGAATATGCCCCGTTTCATCTACATCTCCCGCTGCGACGAGGAAAACGCCGACTTCGCCGGCACCGTGGCCGCGCTGAAGGAAAAGTTCGGCACCGCCGTCACCCCCATCGTCTATCCCATCATGGACGGCACCTCCGTGGGCGGCTTCGTGGACCTGCTCCACAAGAAGGCCTACGACGCCAAGGGCGAGACCGCCATCCCCGGCGACATCGCTGATGAAGTGCAGGCTGCCTATGAAGAGCTCATGGAAGCTGCCGCCGGCGCGGACGAAGAGCTCATGGAGAAGTATTTCGACGCCGGTGAGCTCTCCGCTGCCGACATCATCAAGGGCCTGAAGGAAGGTGTGAAGAACGCCGAGATCGCCCCCGTGGTCCTGGGCTCCGGCGCTACCGGTCTGGGCACCAACTTCCTCATGGATATGATCGTGGACATGGCTCCCAATCCCATGGAGGCCGCCCCTGTCTCCGCCGAGAACGACGCCGGCGAAGCTGTGGAGATCAAGTGCGATCCCAACGGCCCCACCGTGGCCTTCGTCTTCAAGACCGTGTCTGACCAGTACGGCAAGTACTCCTTCGTCAAGCTGCTCTCCGGCAAGCTGACCTCCGATATGTCCCTGGTGAACACCACCACCGGCAACAGCGACAAGCTGGGCCGTCTGTACACCATGAAGGGCAAGAAGAACGAAGAAGTGAAAGAGATCGTCTGCGGTGACATCGGCGCTCTGGGCAAGATGGACCGGCTGAAGACCGGCGAGGCTCTGTGCGATCCCAAGTTCGCCGTGAAGCCCGCGCCCATCCCCTTCGCGGAGCCCTGCTTCTCCAAGGCCATCTCCCCCAAGACCCGGGGCCAGGACGACAAGGTTGCCTCCGGCCTCATCCGCATGAACGAGGAAGACCCCACCTTCTCTATGGTCAACAACGCCGAGACTCGTCAGGTGGTCCTCTCCGGCGCCGGCGACATCCAGCTGGACGTGCTGGTCTCCCGTCTGAAGAGCCGCTTCGGTGTGGACGCTGAGCTGTCCGACGCCCGGGTGGCTTACCGCGAGAAGATCCGCAAGAAGGTGGAGGCCCACGGCCGCCACAAGAAGCAGACCGGCGGTTCCGGCCAGTTCGGCGACGTGTGGATCCGCTTCGAGCCCCAGGAGGAGTCCGAAGAGATGATCTTCGCCGAGGAGGTCTTCGGCGGCTCCGTGCCCAAGAACTTCTTCCCCGCCGTGGAAAAGGGCCTGCGGGACGCGGTCAACCACGGTGTCCTGGCCGGCTATCCCCTGGTCGGTCTGAAGGCCACTCTGTATGACGGCTCCTATCACCCCGTGGACTCCAGCGAAATCGCCTTCAAGACCGCCGCACAACTGGCTTACAAGGAAGGCATCGCCAACGCCAACCCCACCATCCTGGAGCCCATCGGCGAGCTGAAGGTCACCATCCCCGACAGCTATCTGGGCGACGTTATGGGCGACCTGAACAAGCGCCGCGGCCGCGTTATGGGCATGAACCCCACCCCCGACGGCGACCAGATCCTGGAGGCTGAGGTCCCCATGGCCGAGATGACCACTTATGCCATCGACCTGCGCTCCATCACCCAGAGCCGCGGCTCCTTCTCCTTCCACTTCGTGCGCTATGAGGAGGCTCCTCCTGCCGCGCAGCAGAAGGCCATCGAGGACGCCAAGGCCATTCAGGAGGACTGATCCATCGCCTTCTGATCCCATCTGGATAGGACAAAATCCCCTTCCCGCCTTTGGGAAGGGGATTTTTTGATCTGTTCCTCCAACGAGTCCTGGCTTATTTAGTTTTCAGACTCTGTCAACTGTGCTTCTTCCTCTGCAGGTTTATTATGGGCACTCTCCTGAATTGAAGCGTCCTCCGCCGGCGTCTCTTCCAAAGGATCAGGAATCTCCTCGGGTGCCTCCGGCACAGGCAGCTGGCTCAGCCGCTCCAGCACCACCGCGCCCATGGCCCGGGTAGCCGTATCGGCAGGGCGGTATTTCCCGCCGCTCCCTTGAAGCAGACCCAAGGCAGAGCAATAGGCTACATCCTCCACTGCCCAGGAGGAAATCTGATCTTTGTCAGCGTAAGTCAGAGTGCTCGGCGTCTGGTTTTCGACCCCAAGATACCGGGCATAGCGGGCAAGGACCACCGCCAGTTCCTGCCGGGTGATTGCCCGGTCGGGCACAAAGCGGGTGGAGGTAACGCCGTTCATGATTCCAGCGTCCTTTGCCCAGACGACGGCTCCGGCGGCATAGCTGTCGGAAGGCACATCTGTAAAAACCTTTCCCGGCTTTGCTGGGACCTCAGCTCCGGCCAGACGGCTCAGGGCGGTGACGAACATCCCTCGGGTCATGGAGAAATTTGGCAAAAACTCCCCGGCGGAGTTGCCCTTCAAGATCCCCTTGGTCCGGACAGCCTGAATAGCGGAATAGGCCCAGTGGGCATCCAGATGCTTCTCGTCGAACCAGATGGCCTTGGGGCAGCGGTTCACCCCGGTGTTCCGGGCGCTGTAGTATACCTGACCCGCAGAAGGGGTGACGCCCCGCCGCCAGAAAAGGTCCTCCAGTGTCACCATCTCAAAGCCCTTGCTGTCCAGCACGGTCAGCAGAGCGTCCAGACCCCAGACGGTAGTCTTGTGGGTCTCGTGCATGACCACGATATCCCCGTCCTTGGCATTGGACCCGGTGTAGGACACCAGCCGGGCGGAGTTCTGATATTTCCAGTCTCCGCAGTCCAGGGTGCACCAGATCACAGGCACGCTGGAGGCGGCGATCACTCGTCTGTTGAAATCCCCGTAGGGCGGGCGGAGGTAAAACCCGGTGTCGCCGGTACCGGTGAGCCCTGTGACCTCGGTGAAAGCCTCAGCAGTGGCGGAGAGTTCCTGCCTGATCTTAGCATCGGAGAGCTTTGTGAGATAAGGGTGGTTGTATGTATGATTGGCGATCTGGTGACCCTCGTCCGCCATGCGCTTGACCTGCTTGGCATACCGGCGGACCTTGTAGCCGTTCATAAAGAAAGTGGCCTTTGCGTTGTGCTTGGCCAGGATATCCAGGATCGTGTCAGAGTATGCTCCAGGCCCGTCGTCGAAGGTCAGGGCCAGCAGCTTCTGATTGGGGCGGTCGTAGTCAGATGCGGCCCGGGCGATAGGGACCAGAGAGAGGCAGAGCAGAACCGTCAACAGGACGCAGACGGCAGAACGAAAAATGGTTCGCATGGAAACGGCCTCCTTTCATTCAGAGTATTGCTTTGAATTATACTTTACCATAAATTGCAGGAAAAGAAAAGCACTCTCTGATGGGCAGTTCCCTCCAGAGAGTGCTCGTTCTGTTTATGAGCAATACGTTTCCTGTATTCTCACTTATGCTTGCGGGAGAGAGACGAGATCAGAAAAGACTGATCTGGCTGGTCTCCGGCATATTGCCCAGGGCGCCGATGCTGGCCAGCAGGTCCACATGGGCCTTGGAGACCTTGGGGCAGGCCGCCAGAAGCTCCTCCTGGGACACAAAGCTTTTCCCCTCCCGGTTGGCCATGATGGACTCCGCCGCCGCCTCTCCCAGACCGGGGAGGGCGGAAAAGGGCGGCAGCAGGGTCCCCTTTTCCGCATCCATGAGGAACTTGGTGGCGTGGGAGCGGTAGATGTCGATGGGCTCGAACTGGAAGCCCCGGAGATAGAACTCGTAGCAGACCTCCAGGGTCACCAGCATGTCCTCCTCCACCGCGGCGGCATCCTCCTTGGACTCGATCTGGCGCATCTTCTGCCGGCAGACCTCCATGCCCTGGCACATACAGGTGGCGTCCAAAGCCTTGGCCCGGATGGAGAAATAGGCCGCGTAGAAGGCCAGGGGCTGGTGGACCTTGAACCAGGCGATGCGGAAGCCCATCATGACATAGGCCACCGCGTGGGCCTTGGGGAAGAGGTAGCCGATCTTGGCCAGGGACTGGATATACCAGTCGGGCACATTGGCCTCCTCCATGGCCTCCTTCCAGCCGGGCTGGAAGCCCCCCTTCTTCACCTTGCCCTTTCGCACCGCCTCCATGATATCGAAGGAGAGCTTGGGGTCCACACCCTGTGACATGAGATAGAGCATGATGTCGTCCCGGCAGCCCACGGTGGAGTCAACGTCCGCCGTGCCGCTGACGATGAGGTCCCGGGCGTTGCCCAGCCACACGTCGGTGCCGTGGGAGAAGCCCGACAGCCGGACCAGGGTGTTGAACTTGGTGGGCTGGGTGTCCATGAGCATCTGACGGGTGAATTTTGTGTTGAACTCCGGCACCGCCACAGCGCCGGTGGGTCCCAGAACGGGGTCATTCTCATAGCCCAGTGGCCGGGAGTTGGTGAAGATCTCCATGGTGTCCGGATCATCCAGGGGGATGGTCTTGGCGTCCACCCCGGTCAGGTCCTCCATCATGCGGATCATGGTGGGGTCGTCGTGTCCCAGCATATCCAGCTTCAGGAGGTTGTCCTCCATCTTGTGGTAGTCAAAGTGGGTGATGATAATGTCCGTGCCGGTGTCGTCGGCGGGATGGGTCACGGGGCAGAAGTCGTAGATCTCCTTGTCCTGGGGGATGACCACCATGCCGCCGGGGTGCTGCCCCGTGGTCCGGCGAACGCCGGTGCAGCCGATGGCCAAACGGTTCTCCTCCGCCTTGGTGACGTGGATATCCCGGGCGGCCAGGTACTTTTTCACATAACCGTAGGCGGTCTTGTCCGCCACGTTGCCGATGGTGCCGGCCCGGAACACATGGTCCTTGCCGAAGAGCTCAAAGGTGTAGCGGTGAGCGGCGGCCTGGTACTCACCGGAAAAGTTCAGGTCGATATCCGGCACCTTCTTGCCGCCGTAGCCCAGGAAGGTCTCGAAGGGGATGTTGAACCCGTCCTTGACGTATTGGGTCCCGCAGACGGGGCAGACCGCGTCAGGCATATCCGCGCCGCAGCCGTACCCCTCCCCTGCCGCGAAATCGCTGTGCTTGCAGTTGGGGCAGCGGTAATGGGGCGGCAGGGAGTTGACCTCGGTGATCCCCGACAGGAAGGCCACGATAGAGGAACCAACGGAGCCCCGGGAGCCCACCAGGTAGCCGTGCTCCAGGGAGTTCTGCACCAGCTTTTGGGCAGACATATAGATGACGTCGTACTTCCGCTCAATGATGCCGGGGAGCTCCAGTTGAATTCGGTCCTTGACGATCTGGGGCGGGTCCTCGCCGTAGAGCTCGTGGGCCTTGCCCCAGACCAGGTCGTAGAGCTCCTTGTCGGAGTTCTCCAGCTTGGGGGCGAACAGGCCCTTGGGCAGCGGGGCCACCTTGTCGCACCAGGAGGCCACCAGGTTGGTGTTAGTGACCACCACCTCGTAGGCCTTCTCCTTCCCCAGGTAGGAAAACTCCTCCAGCATCTCTTCCGTTGTCCGGAAATAGAGGGGGTTGGGGGCGTCCGCGTCGTCAAAGCCCTTGGTGTCCAGCAGGATATGCCGGTAGATCTCCTCGTGGGGGTCCATGAAGTGGACGTCGCCGGTGGCGCAGACAGGCTTGCCCAGCTCCTCTCCCAGGCGGACCACCATCCGGTTCCATTCCCGAATCTCCTCCCAGTCCTTGGCCTTGGTTTTGCCGTTCTTATCCGGGCGGAGCATAAAGGCGTTGTTGGACAGGGGCTGGATCTCCAGATAGTCATACCAGGAGGCGATCCGCTTGAGCTCCTCCCAGTCCTTACCCCGCATGATGGCCTGGTAGAGCTCCCCCGCCTCACAGGCGGAGCCCAGGATCAGGCCCTCCCGGTTTTCGTTGATGACGCTCTTGGGCATGATGGGGAACCGCCGGAAATACTCCAAATGGCTCAAAGAGACCAGCTTGTACAGGTTCCGCAGACCCGCCTGGTTTTTCGCCAGGACCACCAGATGCTTGGGCATCCGTTTGGCCTTGCCCAGGGAACTGTGCCTGGCCAGGGTCTCGTTGATCTGCTGGAGGTTGGAACATCCCCGGTCCCGGAGCATCTGGATAAAGGGAATGAGCATATAGCCCACCATGGCGCCGTCGTCGGAGGCCCGGTGGTGGTTGAAATCGGGCAACTCCAAATGGCGGCAGATGACGTCCAGCTTGTATTTCCCCAGCTCCGGCAGAAGGTTCTGGGCCAGAGGCAGGGTGTCCAGCCAGGTGGGCGCAAAGTCGATGCCGTACCGGCGGCAGCCCTCCCGAATGAAGCCCACGTCAAATTCCGCGTTGTGGGCAGCCAGAGGACGGCTGGCGGCAAAGTCCAGGAAGGCGCGGATGGCCTCCTCCTGGGTGGGGGCCCCCTGGAGCATATCGTCAGTGATCCCCGTCAAGTCGATGATGGTCCGACTCAGGGGACGCTGAGGATCGGCAAAGGTCTGAAAGCGGTCGGTGATCTCTCCATGGTCCAGAACCACCGCGCCGATCTCAGTGATCCGGTCCTCCCTGGCCTCCAGGCCGGTGGTCTCCAAATCGAAGCAGACGATGGGGCCGTCCAGGTCCTGGTCCAGGTCACCGTGGAGGGTGAGCCGCTCGTCCACGTCGTTGATGTAGTAGGCCTCCACGCCCAGGATAGCCTTGATCTTGTCCCCGGAGGCGTTGAAGGCGTCCGGGAAAGACTGGGCCACCCCATGGTCGGTGATGGCGATGGCCGGATGCCCCCACTGGACGGCACGCTTGATCACTTCCTTGGTGTCGGTCAAAGCGTCCATGGCGGACATCCGGGTGTGGAGGTGAAGCTCCACCCGCTTCTCCGGGGCGTCGTCGGTCTTCACGGTCTTTTCCGCTGTCTCAATGGCCAGGGGCTCCAGGACCATGTCGTTGTCAAACCGGTTGATGTTCAGCCGGCCGGCGATCTTCAGGTGCATCCCGGGGCTGACGCCCTCCACGATAGGCTTCCCCTCGTCGCCGGGCATGAATTTGTTGACCCGGATGGAGGAGGTGTAGTCGGTGATATCAAAGTTTACCACCCAGGCGTTCCGCCGGGTGAGCTCCTTATGGTCTGTGGCGAAAACGTCGCCCTCTACCACCACGATCCCCATGTCCAGCTCCAGGGTGTTCATGGGGACGGGGGGCTTTCGGATCCCGCGGGTGCCATAGATGCGTTTGGAATGGAACCCGCTGGGGGCCTTCGGATGGGCCTTGGCCTCTTTCATGGCCTTTTGCCGCAGTGCCTCGGTCTGCTGGAAGATGCGCTCCTCCTCGGTGAGAGGTCCTTCTTCCTCCAGCGGAGGCTCCTCCGGCGGCGGGGGCGGTTCGTCGGGAAAGGGGACCTCCTCCTCGGCCAGCGGGGGCTGAGGCTCTGCCGGCAGCTCCGGTTCCGGGGCAGGTGCAGGCTCCGGCTCCGGGACTGCCTGGTCCCAAGACTCCTCCTGGGCGCAGTCAGCGGGAGCGGGAGACAGCGGGCACAGGGTGACCCCCTGAAGCTGATAAAGCCCCGCCAGGTCTGTTTCGACCCGGCGGCAGAGGGCAGGGTCCGGCGGGGTGGGCGTCAGCAGGTCCACCCGAATGGTCCGGGCCTGCCGGTCCATCACCGCGCCGGTGACCGACCAGGTCTCCAGAACGGCGGCTGCCGCCGGGTCCGGCCGGTACTGGGCAAACAGTTCAAAAAAAGAAAGGGTTTTCTCTGGCATAGATCAGATCTCCTGAATGAGAAGCATGAGTTCATCCAATAGGTTTTCCTGGGGTACCTTTTTGACGACCTTCCCGTGGCGAAAGAGCAGGCCGAATCCGTTTCCTCCGGCAATGCCCACATCCGCCGCGGAGGCCTCCCCGGGGCCGTTCACCGGGCAGCCCATGACAGCCACAGTGATGGGCTTGGTCACGGTCTTCAGCCGCTCCTCCACCTGCTGGGCCAGGGGGATCAGGTCGATCTTCGTCCGGCCGCAGGTGGGGCAGGCGATGAGGTCGGGACCCTCCCGGCGCAGGCCCACCGCCTTGAGGATATCCCGGGCGGCGTAGATCTCCTCCACCGGGTCGGCGGTGAGGGTGACCCGGAGGGTATCCCCTACTCCAAGGGCCAGGAGCCCGCCGATGCCGGCGGCGGATTTCAGGGTGCCCATTTTCACGGTCCCTGCCTCCGTGACCCCCAGATGGAGGGGGTAGTCCGACTGCTGCGACATGAGCATATACGCCTGCATGGTCAGAGGCACGGAGGAGGATTTCAGCGACACACAGATATCGTCAAAGTCATAGCGGTTAAGGAGCGCGATGTGGCCGAAGGCGGAGTCCACCAGGGCCTGGGGGGTGACGCCGCCGTACTTGGCCAGAAGGTCCTTTTCCAGGGAACCGCCGTTGACGCCGATCCGAATGGGGATGTTCTTTTGGGCGCAGGCGTTGGCCACGGCCTTGACCCGGTCCGCGCCCCCGATGTTGCCGGGGTTGATGCGGACCTTGTCGCAGCCCGCCGCGATGCACTCCAGGGCCAGGCGGTAGTCGAAGTGGATATCCACCACCAGGGGAATGTCGATCCGCTCCCGGATCTTTCCCACAGCCTTGGCCGCCGCCAGATCGGGAACCGCCACCCGGACGATCTCACAGCCGGCAGCGGTGAGCTGCTGGATCTGGCGGACCGTGGCGTCCACGTCATGGGTGGGGGTATTGGTCATGGATTGGATGGGGACCGGCGCGCCGCCTCCCAGGGGAACGCCGCCCACCGTGATCTGTTTCGTCATAGTATTGCCTCAAATTATGGTATCGGTTGACACATGGCGGTCATTTGACCAGCTTCCAAACGTCGCTGAAGGTCACCACCGCCATAAAGGCCATCAGCAGCACCAGGAACGCGGCGTTGAGGTAGGCCTCGTACTTCGGGTCCAGCCGACGTTGGGTGATCCGGTAGAAGAGCTCCCCCGCGATCAGCAGGAAGAACCGCCCGCCATCCAGGCCGGGGATGGGCAGCATATTCATGATGGCCAGGTTCACCGCGATGAGGGCCACGATATACAGCACGTTCTGGATGCCACCCAGCACGGTGGGGCCCTGGCTCCCCGCCTCGCTCATATAGGAGACGATACCCACGGGGCCGGACATATCCGTCAGCCCCACCTGGCCCCGGACCAGCATGGAAAGGCCCTGCCACACCGCCCGGGCAAAGTAGTCGCAGGTCCCCGCGCCCTGGGCCAGGACGCCCAGGGGGGTGGCCTCCTCCCGGGTGAAGGTCAGACCGTAGCGCTTGACGGTCTGGCCGTTCTCCGTGTACTCCTTCAGGGGCAGGGAGACGTCTGCCAGGGTCAGCTTTTGGCCGTCTCGCTTCACCACAAAGGTCTTCTCGTCTCCCCCGGCGGACAGGGCGCCGGATACGTCGAAATACACCGCCACCCGGTGTCCGTCGATGGACAGGATCCGGTCGCCGGGCTCCAACACGCCGGCGGCGGGGCAGCCCTCGGCCAGAGCGGCGATGGTGGGGGTAACATAGGCGCCGGCGCCGGCATAGAGCAGGACCACGATGAGAAATCCCGCCACCAGGTTCATAAAAGAGCCCGCTGCCAGGATGATCAGCTTCTTCCACAGGGCCTTGGCGGCAAAGGACCGGGGATTGGACGTGCCGTCGTCCCCGTCCTCCCCCTCCATGGCGCAGTAGCCGCCGATGGGCAGGGCGCGGAGGGAGTATTTCGTCTCCCCCTTCTGCCGGGACCAAATGGCCGGGCCCATGCCGATGGAGAACTCGTTGACCTGGACATCCAGCTTTTTCGCCGTAATAAAATGTCCCCACTCGTGGACCGCGATGAGCAGCCCAAAGAAAAGGATTCCGAGAATGATATATAACAAGCTTCCTTCCCTCCGTCAGGGAACATCTTGTCCCCATAATTTGTCCGGCCCCGTCGTCAGGGGCGCTCTGGCCAGGCCGCGGCCCGCTTCCGGGCCTGCTCGTCGGCCCGGTACAGGGCAGACAGGGTCAGCTGCTGGCGGGGCACATGCTTCAACGCATCCTCCACGATCTTTGGAATATCCATGAAGCCCGCCTTCCCCGCCAGGAACCGGGACACCGCCACCTCGTTGGCAGCGTTGAGGATGGTTGGCGCCACGCCCCCCTCCTTGGCCGCCTGGATGGCAAGGGCCAGACAGGGAAAGGCCTCCAGGTCCGGTTTGGCAAAGGTCAACTGCCCTGCGGAGAAAAGGTCCAGGGGCTTTGCGGGGCCGGGCGTCCGGGCAGGCCAGGTCAGGGCGTACTGGATGGGCAGACGCATATCCGGCGCACCCATCTGCCCCACCACGCTGTTATCACAGTATTCCACCGCTGAGTGAAGGATGCTCTCCCGGTGGATCAGAATTTCGATTTTCTCCGGGGGCAGGCCGAAAAGGGCCATGGCCTCCAGCAGCTCCAGTCCCTTGTTCATCAGGGTAGCAGAGTCGATGGTCACTTTCGCTCCCATGTCCCAGTTGGGGTGCTGCAGGGCCCGCTCCGGGGTCACGGTTTCCAGCTCCTCCCGGCTCCAGCCGTAGAAAGGCCCTCCGGAGGCGGTAAGCAGGATGCGCTTGACATCCCCCCGGCGGTTGCCCTGGAGACTTTGAAAGATAGCGGAGTGCTCTGAGTCCACAGGGATGATCTCCGCCCCCCTGGACCAGGCCCGGGACATGACCAGGGGGCCGCCGCAGGCCAGGGTCTCCTTGTTGGCCAGGGCGATGCGCTTGCCGGCGTCGATGGCCGCCAGGGTGGGACGGAGGCCGGCAACGCCCACCAGGGCATTGACCACCGTGTCCGCCTGGGGCAGCTCTGCCGCCGTTCGGACGCCCTCCTCCCCGCTCAGAACGGTGATGTCCGTGTCAGACAGGCGCTGGGCCAAATTGGCGGCGGCCGTTGGGTCAGCCGCCGCCACGAGGATGGGATGAAATTGTCTGGCCTGCCGCTCCAGCAGGTCGATGCTCCGATTGGCTGCCAAGACGGCCACCCGAATGCCACAGGAGGCGGCAACCTCCAGGGTCTGGGTGCCGATGGAGCCGGTGGAGCCTAAAATCGAGATGGTTCTCACCATAGTATCCGTTCTTTCTGTGTATGATGGCAGGGAGATCAGGAAAAAGCCGGGAACCAGTGGATCAGCAGCTCCACCACGGGAGCACAGAAGATCACGCTGTCAAACCGGTCCAGGACGCCGCCGTGTCCCGGGAGGACATGGCCGAAATCCTTGATCTTCCGGGTGCGCTTAATGTAGGAGAAAGCCAGGTCCCCCACCTCTGTCACCACGCCGCCGATGATCCCGTAGACTGCCAGGAAGTAATAGTTCGGCGTAACCTCGGTGATCTTGGAGAACACCAGGCCATAGATGATGCAGGTCAGCACCGCGCCCACCAGGCCGCCGATGGCGCCCTCTACGGTCTTTTTGGGGGAGAGCTGAGGGGTGAGCTGGTGGCGGCCCAGGAACATTCCGGTGATCATGGCCGCCGCGTCTGCCACGAAGGGCAGGGCGATGGGCAGGAGCACATAGCTGGTGCGCAGCTCCAGATTCCCAAGGCTCACCACGGAGGAGAGGCAGTAGGAGATCAGCAGCGCGAAAAAGAACCCGCTGCCCACTCGCTCGATCCGCACCCGGAAGCCGCTGAAAAAGGCCTCCAGGAACACCAGGATCAGGTAGATGATCAGGGCCAGCAGCGCCCAATGCCGGATCTCACCGAAGTAGACCCAGAAGGGCACCGCCAGGGCCAGGAGCATGGTGTACAGGGCGATGCGGGGATGGTTCATTTTGATGGCGTGGAGGGCCTCATAGGTCCCCACCGCCGACAGAACGCCGATCAGGATGGGGGTAAAAATGGAGGGCAGTACAAAGAGCGCCACCAGGATCACAGGGATGCCGACACAGGCGACCAGGATACGATTGAGCATGAGGGGAGCCTCTCTTTCGCCAGTATTGAAGGGCGCGGTCACCGGGACCGAGCCGAATCCTCTCTTATCTTATTTCATAGAAAAGGGCCGACGCCCTTTCAGCGGATGGCCGTCATACACCGCCGAACCGGCGGTCGCGGGTCTGGAAGTCCGCGATGGCCTGATTCAGGACCTCCGGGGTGAAGTCCGGCCACAGCACGTCGCTGAACCAGAATTCCGCGTAGGCCGACTGCCAGGGCAGGAAGTTGGACAGCCGGAGCTCGCCGCTAGGACGGATGACCAGGTCCGGGTCGGGGATGCCGGCGGAGTCCAGGTAGCCCGACAGGACCTCCTCAGTGAGGTCCGCCGGATCAGCCTTCCCCGCCTGACAGTCCGCCTGCCAGGCCTTCACCGCCCGGATGAGCTCGTCCCGGCCGCCGTAGTTCAGGCAGATGTTCACCTGATGGCCGGGAGGCACCTGCTTGCTCCGCTCCATGGACCGGAGGCAGAGGTCCCGCAAATCGGGCGACAGGACAGACAGGTCGCCGAAGAAATGGACCCGGAAGCCGTCCCGCTCCATCTTCTCCAGGACCTCCAGAAGATAGTTCTTCAAAAGGCCCATGATGGCGGAGACCTCCTCCTGGGGCCGCCGCCAGTTTTCCGTGGAAAAGGCGTAGACCGTCAGGTACGGGATACCGATATCCCGGCAGTAATAGGCGATGGTCCGGAAGGCCTCGGCGCCCGCGGCGTGACCGGCGGTCCGGGGCAGGCCCCGTTTCTTGGCCCATCGGCCGTTGCCATCCATAATGATGGCCACATGGTCAGGCAGGCGGGAGAAGTCCACTTCCCTCGCCTCGCCGGCCGGTTTTTTCTTCCAGAAGGCCACGGCTTACACCGCCATGAGCTCGGCTTCCTTCTTGGCAGTCAGCTCGTCGATCTCCTTGCACTTCTTGTCGGTGAGCTTCTGGAGCTCTTCCTCATAGTCGTCAAAATCGTCCTCGGTGATCTCGGACTTTTTCTTCATGGCCTTGAGCTTTTCCATGGCGTCCCGGCGGATGTTCCGGATGGCCACCTTGCCGCCCTCGCCGTATTTCTTCACCTGCTTGGAGAGCTCTTTTCTGCGCTCCTCGGTGAGCTGGGGGAAGGCCAGACGGATGACCTTGCCGTCGTTCTGGGGGTTGATGCCCAGATCGGAGGTCAGCAGCGCCTTTTCAATGGCCTTGAGGAGGGACGCGTCCCAGGGCTGGATCACCAGGGTCCGGGGATCGGGGGTGGAGATGCCCGCCACCTGCTGGAGAGGGGTGTCGGTGCCGTAATACTCCACGGTGATCTTGTTGAGCACACCGGCGTCGGCCCGGCCGGCACGAACGGCAGCGAAGTCGCCCTTGATCACTTCGATGGTCTTGTTCATCTTCACGTCATAATCCTGAATGATGTCGCTCATAAGTATTCTCCTTCCAATATAACGTAGGGTCCGATGGTTGGGTTACAGGGTCACTTTCGTGCCGATAGCCTCGCCCTTGATCGCCCGGAGGATATTGGCCGGGTCAGCCAGGGGGAAGACCATGGCGGGGATCTTGTTTTCCAGCGCCAGGGAGGTGGCGGGGAGATCCATCACCTGGAGCTGCTTGGCCAGCACCTCGTCATAGGTGACGGTATCGTACTTGACTGCATTGGGGTCTTTGCGCGGGTCCGCGCTGTAGACCCCGTCGATATTCTTGGCCAGAAGGATCATATCCGCACCGATCTCACAGGCCCGGAGCACCGCGGCGGTGTCGGTGGAAAAATAGGGGTTGCCGGTGCCGCCGCCGAAGATGACCACCTTGCCCTCGCTGAGATACCGGTCTGCCAGGGGGCGGGAATAGGGCTCCGCGACGTTGCCCATGGGCTGGGCGGTCAGGACCTTGGCCGGCTGACCATGCTGCTCCAGCACGTCCTGGAGAGCCAGGGAGTTGATGATGGTGGCCAGCATCCCCATCTGGTCAGCCCGGGAGCGCTCCATCTTGTCTCCGCCGTCCTTCAGGCCACGCCAAAAGTTGCCGCCGCCAACCACAACGCCCACCTGGACGCCCTGATCGACGCAGTCCTTCACCGCAGCGCACACGGTATGGATGAAGGGGAAGTCCAGTCCCCGTCCGGCGTCGGCTGCCAGGGCCTCTCCGCTGAGCTTCAGCAGGACCCGTTTGATTTTCTCCATGTCCTTCGACCTCCTGCCGTCCTTCGCAAATCAAGGACGCGTTTTCTTCAAATTGGTTTCTCCAATTGTTTATTCTACCAAAGAACCCGCTGTTTGCCTAGGGGGTTTTGCGATTTTCTGTGATTATTCTGCCGGGCCCTGTCCGTCTTCCACCACAGCTTCATCCTCATGGGCCGCCTCACTGGCAAACTGGACGGAGACAGAGGTCCCCACCTGAACGGGGGAACCGGCCTCCACGGCCTGGCTGATGACCACGCCTTCCTCCATGGCGCCGGTGGCGTTGAGGTACAGTCCCAGCGCCTCCAGGGCCTGGTTGACCTCGTCGAAGGTGCAGCCTGTCAGGTCGGGCATGACCACCATGTCCTCCGGACGCTGGGTTCCCAGGTAGAAGACCACTTTGGTGCCCCTGGGGACGATACTGCCGGCGGCGGGGGCCTGGTCGGTGACGATATCCCCCTCCCCGGAAGTGCGGTAGCTCAGCTCCGTCCCCTCCAGGCTGGCCTGGGCCTCGGCAAGGGAATACCCCGTGAGGTTGGGAACTGTGATGCCCGTGTTGGTCTCGGCGGTCACGCCGGTGGACTGGTGGCCCAGATAGTCCAGGATATTGGCGATGAGCCGGCCGGCCAGAGGCGCAGCCATAGTACCACCACTGATATAGGTGCCGCTGGCGATGGTATTGCCCTCGTGGACCGCAGGTCTGGGCCAGTCGAAGGCCAGCAGGACGATGACCTGGGGATTATCGGCCGGGGCAAAGCCCAGGAAGGAAACGATGATGTGGTCCACACTGTCGGTGTTCTGGGAGGAACCGGTCTTGCCGGCGATACGATAGCCGGGCACATAGGCGTTCTTACCGGTACCTCTGGGAGCGGAGACCACGGACTCCAGGATATCCCGGACGTGGGCGGAGGTCTCCTCACTGACCACCTGCCGGAGTTGGTGGGGCTCATGATAGCTGATGATGTTGCCGTCCTTGTCAGTAACAGACTGGACCAGGTAGGGCTCCATCAAATGGCCGCCGTTAATGACGGAGGACAAAGCGGTAATGAGCTGGATGGGGGTCACCAGGAAACGCTGGCCGAAGGAGGCGACCGCCAGGTTGGTGATGCCGGCGGGGCTTACAAACTCCTCGGTGCCCCAGAATGTGGAGCTCTCCTCGCCGGGGAGCTCGATGCCCGTCTTTTCCGTAAAGCCGTAGAGCTCCCAGTAGTCCAGGAACTTCTGGGCCCCCAGCTTCTGTCCGATGCGGATAAAGGCGGGGTTGCAGGAGTTCTGTACGGCCTGACGGAGGTTCTGGGTTCCGTGGCCCCGACGGGCGGAGCAGCGGATGACAGAGCCGCCGACATTGACCGCGCCGGTGCAGCCAAAGGTATCGGAATCCGTGACCGCGCCTTCCTCCAAAGCGGCGGCCAGGACCAGAGGCTTGAAGGTGGAACCGGGCTCATAGGCGGTGTTCAGGCACTTGCTTCGCCACTGGACGAACTGGGCCTGCTTATAGGCCTCGTCGTACTCCTCCTGGCTGACAGAGGGGTCCCGCCGGAGCTTGGCCAGCCTGGCCAGGGCAACCGGGTCGGACACGGTGTTGGGATCGTTGAGATCGTAGTCCGGGGAACTGGCCAAAGCCAGGACAGCGCCGGTATTGGGGTCCATCACGATGCAAAAGGCGCCGTTGATCACGTCATAGGCGGCAATCCCCTGCTCCAGGACCGTCTCTGCATAGAGCTGGATGGTGGTGTCGATGGTGAGGTTGACATTGTACCCGTTCTGGGTGGTGCTGCGGTCGGCATACTTGGAGAGCATTTCCCGGCCGGAGGCGTTTTTGGATGTAATGGTCCGGCCGTTCTCACCGGAGAGTTCATCGTTATACAGCGCCTCAACACCATACGCACCCTGGTTCTCGCTGTTGACGAAGCCCACCACCTGGGTCGCCAGATAGGAATAGGGATAGTAGCGCTTGGAGTCATCGGTGCAGTAGACACAGCCCTTCAGGTCGTTCTCCTCCACAAAGGCGTTGACCTCCTCCCCGGTCTCATCGGGGACCTTTTCGGCAATGACCTGCCAGGCGGAGTTGGGCTTTTCCTGTACCTTCTGGTAAACGATGTTGGGATCGATCCCCAGGATGTCGGCCATACCCTCGGCGATGACGTCGATCTTCTCCTGGGCCTTCTGGGTACGCTCAGCGTCGATGACAGTCTGAGAGCGGGGATTGCCGAACTCATCCGTGGTGTCCACCTCCACAGCAGCCAGGATATCCCTGGGAGAGAGGACAACATTCTTCACGGAGCCGGAGATGGCCAGCACGTCGCCGTTGGCGTCGAAGATCGTGCCGCGGTGGGCATTGGAGGTGGTCACGCGGGTCTGCTGTTTGACGGCACGCTCTGTGAGGGTGTCATGCTCCACCACCTGGAGCTGCCAGAGCTTGGCAAACAGAATCCCAAAGGTGACAACACCAAAAAGGATGCCTAAAATTACGATACGCTGGAGGTTTCCAACGCTCAGCCGCCGGTTGGGCCGGCGGGGTCTCATTGGTCTCGGTGCCATAGAGGTTCCCCTTTCCATGGAATCAGGATCAAGCGCTGCATAGGCGCAATATAGCAGATTAAAACTCAACCTATTATACTACATTTTGAGAAAAAGGCAAATCTAATTTTGTAAACAATCAATGTACGAAAAAGCCCGCCCCCGAAGTACACGGGGACGGGCTCAGGCTTCCAAACATCAGAATCATCGGTTTACCCGTGGTATTCCTCAGAGGACACACGGTCGCCCACGTCCAGAGGCTGAACCGCTGTGGTACCATAGTCGTGGAAGGTCACATCACCGGTGAGGACCATAGTATGGCTGGCTCCTTTATCATCAACAGTTAGGAATGTAGCCTCGATATGGTTGGCAGTAAGCTGACCGGCCTTATTGACAGAGAAGGTAAAATGAACATTGTCCAGGGTCAAATCCTTGCCGATAAAGGATTCAATGCTATCTGTAGATGCTCCACCTTTAGATTGTTCATAGGCCACAACGTCAGTGTAGAAGGTAGTTGTGCCGTCGGCAGACACATACAGGACGCCGGAAGTGGAATTGGCTGCAGCCATCTTCTGTTCCATCTCCTGATTATAATGCTCATACATCTCCCCCTGGAGTTCGTCAAACTTATCGAGCTCAGCATTGTTCTCATACCAACGATCATCATCGATCTCACCGTTGTAATGCGCCATGAAGTCCGCGCTGAGGGACTGTCCGGTCTGCTGCTCATAGTAATTGGCCGCACACTGATTCCAGTCTTCAAAGTCCACATAGCAGGTGTTGGCAAAACTATCTGACGCGGCATAGGCCAGGACAGACAGTCCTGCGTTGACGATGGCGGGGACCTGGCTGTTGGAGATGTCCAACTGGTAGGTATAGATCCCATTGGAGGCGTCAATCTCAACAACGTTGTTCTTCAAATCGCCCATAACGGTGTCGGCGCCCATCTCAAGGAAGTTGACCACTCGCTTGGAGAGCTCATCGTCTCCGTCAATATTCAACAGCCCGTGACCGCTCTTTTCCTTCTCTGCATCGTAGGTGAAGTAGTAGGGGGCGTCAGAATCAAACCAGGTCTTGACGCCGTCAAAGGTCGTATTCCACTCTTCGCTCTGATTGTGACCGTCCGACAGAACGACATGGCTGGCCTGATTCGCGCCATCAATGGCAATCTCAGCATCCCCGTTCATCACAGGTTTACCATCGTAGGTCATGGTAAAGCTGCCGGCTGCAGAGACATTGTCGACATCTAAAGCCAGCGACTTCACACCGGTCTTGTAGTTGGCGTAGCCGTTCACACTGCCAAAAGCCGCAGTGGCGGAGATGGCAAGAACGCATACACCAACGGTCAAGCAGGTCATAACACGTTTTTTCATCATGGTGGTTCCTCCTTTCCTGCTGTGCAGGACCGTTTTTCTTTCTTACAATGCTATCCTAGCATGGGATTCAGAAGAAAGGGTGAAGGAATTCTTAAAAGTTTATAAAGAATACACCCTATAGAATCAAAACATAACAAACAAGCAAGAAAAGAGACAGCCAAATGGCTGTCTCTTTCCAGTCTGTCGAAAAACCACCTGAATGGTTATGCCAGGCAGGTGGTTTTTTCCATATATGAACAAAAAAGCAGCCGTATTGTGCAGAAAACGGAGGAATTCCATCTCCATTTTGCCAGTTTTTTCAGATTCATGGCAGCATACTTCAGCCTCACCCAGTTTGTGACCCGGGCCAGACCTCGATGGTGGGTATAACGCATGGCGTGTTTTTCTTTCGCATCCGCAAAGACCCGCTCAATGGTCTCCTTGCGCTGCCTGTACAGCGCTTTCCCACGATCGGTCTTGCGAAGCTGCTCTACAATGTCCAGATATTCCTGCCAAATATGTGTGGCGAATACTTTCTGACCCTTCTCATTTGCATTGCATCTGCTTTTCGAAGGACAATTGACACAGTGCTTTGGCGTACTCCGGTAGATGCGTTTTCCTTCCTTGTCGGTGGTCGTATGCCGCAGTATTCCTTCCCTCGGACAGATGAATTGGTCGTTGGCAATGTCATATGTGTAATCCCACGGGCGATATGTGTTTTCCTTGTAGTGGCGTCTGGTGTATGGCAGGATCGGTATATTTCCATCGTCCAGTGTCTTCTTTGCGATCCATGGTGTTTTGTAAGCTGAATCCATTACGACAAACTTTGTGCCTTCCAATCGACTGTTCACCCTGTCATAGACAGCATCCCACGCTGCACTGTCATGGATGTTGCCTGCCGTCACTTCTACCCCAAGTACAAATCCGTTTTTGTCGCAGGCGGTGTGCGCCTCATAAGCAAACTGCCGCTCGTGCTCTCCCTTGACGAACATCCCGGCATCCGGATCGGTAGTAGAAACCGCCCTGTCGGTCGTTCCTCCGGGTTTGTCTTCATCATCGTTATCTTCTTCGATCGGTTTCTTCCCCAGCTTCTCCCGCTCCGCGTTGACCTCCTGCCGAAGCTGTTCATCATAGACCTTTGCATCCTTTTTCACCTGCTGCTTTTGGTATTTCTTCTTATTGGCCGATGCTTTGATATGAGTTCCATCGATGAACACCGCCGACGGGTCTACCATACGGTGATTCAGGGCTTTGCTTAATATATGCTCAAAGATCTCCTCGCTGAGCTCCGGAGGAAATCGCTTGCAGAACGCATAGCTTACCGTTGCAAAATGCGGTATATTGTCCAGTAAACTATACCCCAGAAACCAGCGGTACGAGATCGTATCCTGTATTCTCTGGTGGGTCTGCCGCAGGGACGGTATCCCATACAGGTGTTGAATCAGCACCATCTTGATCAGTACCACCGGGTCTGTTCCGGGTCGTCCGTTGTCATGGCAGTAAAATGGGTCCAGTCGTTCATACAGCCAGTCGTAATCCATGACCTTTTCGATCTTCCGCAGCAGATGATCTTTCGGTACCAGAGCATCTAAATCGGTGATCACTACATCCCGCCGTGCATCTTTTTTCCATTCTTCCATCCCGCTCACCGCCTGTTATACTATTCCCAAATTAAAAGCTTAAATTTGGGAATCCGCGTGCTACGCACGCTCATGACGCGCAAGCGCGTCATACCGTCTCATGCAGTCTCAAACGCGCCTTCGGCGCTATAAAAAGCTTTT
>CACZKM010000009.1 GCA_902781745.1 Oscillospiraceae bacterium | reverse complement strand
TTTGAGACTGCATGAGACGGTATGACGCGCTTGCGCGGCATGAGCGTGCGCAGCACGCGGATTCCCAAATTAAAGTTTTTAATTTGGGAATAGTATTAATCGACCACGGCAAAATGCCGTGGTCTGCAAACCAAAGGTTTGCAGGATTCGGTTTTGCACGGCTTCTCCGGCCGCACAGTCGATGCGGCCGCCATGGGCTATGGCCCATGGCAATAAAAACAATGTATTGTTTTTATTGGAGAATAGGATAAGCAGATCACCCGCCTGCCGGGTGTGCCGACATAAAAGGAGAGAGCCTATGAGCGATCTGTTTGAAAAATCCATGGAGACCCTGGAGCTGCCCCGGGTGCTGGAGCTGCTGGCCGCCCAGGCGGTGACCCAGGAGGGGAAGGAGCGGGCCCTGTCCCTCCGCCCCGAGACCGATCCCGACGAGGTCCGCCGCCGCCTCCAGGAGACCACCGCCGCGGTGGACATGATGGTCCTGAAGGGCTCCCCGTCCTTCTCCGGGGTAAAGCCCGTGGCGGGGAACCTCCAGCGGGCGGACATGGGGGGAAGCCTGAACACCCGGGAGCTGCTGGACATCGCCGGGGTCCTGGCCGCCGCCCGGTCCGCCAAGGACTACGGCGAGAGCGACGCCGAGAAAAAGACGGTCATCGACCAGTTTTTCCGCTCCCTCCACCCCAACCGGTTCCTGGAGGACAAGATCACCGGCTCCATCGTAGGGGACGGGGAGCTGGCCGACTCCGCCAGCCCGGAGCTGGCCTCCATCCGGCGGCACATGCGGGCCACCGAGAGCAAGGTCCGGGATATTTTGCAGAAGATCATCTCCTCCTCCCAGGCCAAGTACTTACAGGAGGCCATCATCACCCAGCGGTCCGGCCGGTACGTGGTGCCGGTGAAGTCGGAGTATAAGAACGAGATCCCCGGCCTGGTCCACGACCTGTCGGGCTCCGGCTCCACCTTCTTCATCGAGCCCATGGGGGTGGTGAAGGCCAACAACGAGCTCCGGGAGCTTCAGGCCAAGGAGGAGAAGGAGATCGACCGCATCCTGGCGGAGCTCTCCGCCGAGTGCGCCGCCTTCAAGGACGACATCAGCGAGGACTACGCCCTGCTCATCCGGCTGGACGGCATCTTCGCCCGGGGGCGGCTGTCGGTGAACATGGAGGCCATGGAGCCCGCCCTGTCCCGGAAGAGTCTCTTCTTGAAAAAAGCCCGGCACCCCCTGCTGGACAAAAAGACCGCCGTGGCCAACGACCTGTCCCTGGGGGAGGGCTTCGACACCCTGGTCATCACCGGCCCCAACACCGGCGGCAAGACCGTCACCTTAAAAACCATCGGCTTGCTCACCCTCATGGCCCAGTGCGGCCTCCACATCCCCGCCGACCACGGCAGCGCCGTCCGGGTCTTTGACCGGGTCCTGGCGGACATCGGGGACGAGCAGTCCATCGCCCAGTCCCTGTCCACCTTCTCCTCCCACATGAGCAACATCGTGGGGATGCTGGCCGAGACCGACCCGGATACTCTCATCCTCTTCGACGAGCTGGGGGGCGGCACGGACCCGGTGGAGGGCGCGGCCCTGGCCGCTGCCATCATCGAGCACGCCCGGTCCCTGGGGGCCCTGGTGGCCGCCACCACCCACTACGCCGAGCTGAAGGTCTACGCCATGACCACCGCCGGGGTGGAGAACGCCTCCTGCGAGTTTGACGTGGAGACCCTGGCCCCCACCTACCGGCTGCTGGTGGGCATCCCCGGCAAGTCCAACGCCTTTGCCATTTCCCGGCGGCTGGGGCTGCCCCAGGAGATCATCCAGAAGGCCAGCGACCGGGTCAGCGCCGAGAACGTCCGCTTTGAGGACGTGCTCACCAAGCTGGAGGCCCAGCGCCAGGAGATGGAGAAGGAGCAGGTCAAGGCCGCCCAGCTCCGCCGGGAGATGGAGGAGGCCGCCGCCAAGGCCCAGGCCTACCGGGACTCCCTGCAGAAGGAGAAGGAAAAGAACGAGGCCGCCGCCAAGGCCGAGGCCCGGGCCATCTTAGAGGATGCCCGGCGCACCGCCGACCAGGTTTTCCGGGAGCTCTCCGACATGCGGAAGCAGGCCCGGAAGCAGGGGGGCGATATCCAGGCGGAAAACGAGCGGCGGGCGGACCTCCGCCACCAGCTCAACGAGGCCGAGGGCAGGCTGGGGGCCAAGGAGGAGCCCGAGGCCCCGCCCATGCTCCGCCCCGCCCAGAAGGGGGACACGGTGACCATCCTCAAGACGGGCACCCAGGCCAGCGTCCTGTCGGTGAACAAGGACGGCGTCCTCCAGCTCCAGGCGGGCATCCTCCGGATCACCGCCAAACAGGAGGAGGTCCGGGTGGTGGAAGGGGAGACCCAGGCCCAGAAGGAGGCCAAAAAGTTCATCCAGCGCTCCGAGCACCAGCTCCGCAGCCTGGGGGCCAAGGCCGAGGTGGACCTGCGGGGCATGACCACCGACGAGGCCGAAGGGGTCCTGGCCCAGTTCCTGGACCGGGCCATCCTGGCCAACCTCACCCAGATCACCGTCATCCACGGCAAGGGCACCGGGGCGGTGCGCAAGGCGGTCCACGCCTACCTCAAGCGGGCCAAGGGCGTGGCGTCCTTCCGCCTGGGCCGCTACGGCGAGGGCGAGACCGGGGTCACCATCGTGGAGCTGAAATAGCGGCGGGAGCTCTTCTTGCAAAATGACGAAAAAAAAGTGTTTTTTTTCTGCAATGACATAAAAATAAGCATTGACGGAAAGGTAGAAATTTGCTATTCTTAAACCAGCAACTAGGGAACGAAACTGGGAGGGACTATTATGTACATCAAGCAGGCAACGGTCAACAACCAGGTAGGCCTCCACGCAAGACCTGCCACCTTCTTTATTCAGAAGGCGAACGAATTCAAGAGCACCATTTGGGTGGAGAAGGATGAGCAGCGGGTCAATGCCAAAAGCCTGCTGGGCGTTCTCTCCCTCGGAATCATCAAGGGCAGCACCATCGACCTGATCGCCGACGGCACCGATGAAAAGGACGCTGTGGACGCGCTGGTGGAGCTTATCAGCTCTGATTTCGCTGACTGATCGAACAAAGAAGCACCTACGAAAAGCGTCGCGTTCTTCGCGGCGCTTTTTTCGTGAGAGACAGGGGAAGGAGGGGCCGCCGTGACCTTTGAGGAACTGAAAGACAAGGCCCACAGCCTGCCCCTGAAGCCGGGGGTCTATCTCATGATGGACAAATCCGGCACGGTGATCTATGTGGGCAAGGCCAAGGCCCTGAAAAACCGGGTGTCCAGCTACTTTCAGGACCAGGCCAGCCACACGGAGAAGACCCGGGCCATGGTGGCCCAGATCGACCATTTCGACACCATCATCGCCGGGTCGGAGTTTGAGGCCCTGGTGCTGGAGAACTCCCTCATCAAGCGCCACAAGCCCCGATACAATATTTTATTAAAGGATGACAAAGGCTACCCCTACATCCGCCTGTCGGTGAAGGACCCCTACCCCCGGTTCTCCATGGCGGGCCGGATGCAGGACGACGGGGCCCGGTACTTCGGCCCCTTCGGCGGGCGGCACGACACCCAGACCATCCTGGACGCCCTCCGGGGGGCGCTGAAGCTCCCTGACTGCGGGCGGCGCTTTCCCCGGGATATCGGGAAGGAGCGGCCCTGCCTGAACTACCACATGGGCAAATGCGACGGGTACTGCCGCCCCGAGGCGGAGAAGGCCCGCCACGACCAGGCCATCGACCAGGCCATTGGCCTGCTGGAGGGAAAGTTCCGGGAGGTGGAGCAGGACCTCACCGCCCAGATGCTCCAGGCCGCCGAGGACCTGGAGTTTGAAAAAGCAGCCGCCCTCCGGGACCGGATCAAGGCCATCGCCCTGCTGGGCAAGCGCCAGAAGGTGGTGGCGGGCTATCTGGCGGACACTGACGTGCTGGGTCTTTTCTCCGATGAGGTCCGCACCGCCGTGGCGGCCCTCCACTTCCGGGAGGGGGACCTGACCGGCCGGGACCTGGAGCTCTTTCCCACCGGGGGCGAGGGCCCGTCGGATATCCTCTCCGCCTTTCTCGTGCAGTTCTACGCCAATCGGGGCATCCTGCCCAGGCAGATCCTCCTCCCCGACGAGGTGGAGGACGCCGTGCCCATCATGCGCCTGCTGTCGGACAAGGCCGGGCGGAAGGTGGAGCTGGCCACTCCCCAGCGGGGGGCCAAAATGGACCTCATCCGCATGGCGGCGGAAAACGCCCGGGAGGAGTGCCTGCGGGTGACCACCCGGGAGGAAAAGACCGCCAAGATCCTGCAGCTCCTGGCGGAAAAGCTGGAGCTGCCCGGCCCGCCCCGGCGGATCGAGGCCTACGACATCTCCAACACCGGGGCCTCGGACATCGTCTCCGCCATGACGGTCTTTGCCGACGGGAAGCCAAAGAAGAGCGCCTACCGCCGGTTTATCATGAAGGGGCTGGAGGCTCCCGACGACTATGCCTCCATGGAGCAGACCCTTACCCGCCGGTTCAAACGGCAGAAGGAGGGGGACGCGGCCTTTGCCGAGACCCTGCCCGACCTCCTCCTCATCGACGGCGGCGACACCCACGCGGCGGTGGCCGCCCGGGTGCTGGGGGACTTCGGCCTGAACATCCCGGTCTACGGCATGGTCAAGGATGACCGCCACCGGACCCGGGCCCTCATCACCGCCGACGGACGGGAGATCGGCATCCAGGCCGTCCCCGCCCTCTTTGCCTTCATCGGGCAGATCCAGGAGGAGACCCACCGCACCGCCGTGGGCTTCCACCACAAGCGCCACACCAAGACGGGCACCGGCTCCACCCTGGAGAAGATCCCGGGGGTGGGCCCCGCCCGGCGGAAGGAGCTTCTCAAGCACTACGGCAGCATCCGGGCCATCCGCCAGGCGGACTACGCGGACCTGGCCTCGGTGGTGCCCAAGGGGACGGCCAGGGCCGTATATGACTACTTCCACGCAGGAGACACGGAACCAGACGAGACATCGGACAGCCAGAAGGAGGGCCAGATATGCGAGTGATCACAGGCACCGCCCGGGGGAGAAAGCTCAAGGAGCCCGCGGGCATGGAGACCCGCCCCACCACCGACCGGGTGAAGGAGGGCATCTTTTCCAGCATCCAGTTCGAGCTGGAGGGCCGGCGGGTGCTGGACCTCTTCGGCGGCACCGGCCAGATGGGCATCGAGGCCCTGTCCCGGGGGGCGGCCCACTGCACCTTCGTGGACCTGCGGAAGGAGGCCGTGGCCATCATCCGGGAGAACGTGGCCCTCACCGGCTTTGCGGACAGAGCTCAGATCGTCCAGGGAGACGCCCTGGCTTTTCTCAGCCGGTGCCGGGAGACCTTCGACGTCATCTTCCTGGACCCGCCCTACGGCAGCGGCCTGTTGGAAAAAACCATGGAACTGGTCGGAACGATTGACATTGTATCGGAAAATGGTATAATAGTCTGCGAAAATGGGTCGAGTGCAGGCTGGCCCATGGTTTCGCCGCCCTACCGCCTCCAGAAGGAGTACCGGTACGGCAAGATCAAAACAGCCCTGTACCGCCGGCAGGGGGACGCATGAGACCCGCCGGCGAAGGAAAGGACCACGATAGCATGAAGACCGCCATTTATCCCGGGAGCTTCGATCCCGTCACCCTGGGCCACATCAACATCATCAAGCGGGCCGCCGCGGCCTTTGAGAAGGTCATCGTCTGCGTGATGGTCAACGCCGCCAAGGACAGCGGACTGTTCACCCCCGAGGAACGGCTGGAACTGCTCAAGAAAAGCATCCACGTGGACAACGTGGAATTCGATATCAACCGGGGCCTGCTGGCGGAATACGCCAAGCAGCAGAACGCCCGGGTCCTGGTGAAGGGCCTGCGGGCGGTGTCGGACTATGAGTCTGAGGTCCAGATGGCTCTGATCAACGGCAAGCTCAACCCCGACCTGGACACCGTGTTTTTCCCCTCCAGCGAGAAGTACACCTACCTCAGCTCCTCGGTGGTCAAGGAGCTGGCCCGGTATCACGCCGACCTGACGGAATTTTTACCTCGGGAGATCCTCGAGGATGTAAAAAGTAAGATCGCAGAAAAAGAAAAATGCAGATAAGGAGCGATGACCCCATGGCAGCCAATATTGAAGAACTGTTGGAACTGTTGTATACGGAAGTCGAGGAAGCCAAATCCCCCGCCTTCAACGCCGACAAGTGCGTCCTGGACCGGGACCGCATCCTGGACATGATCGACGATGTGAAGGCCGAGATCCCCGTGGAGGTCAAGCGGGCCCAGGACCTGGTGGCCAACCGGAACGACTATATCGCCTCCGCCAAGCGGGAGGCCGACGAGATCCGGGACAAGGCCAAGGACTACGCCAAGGACCTGCTGGATAAGGAAGCCGTGGTCCAGGAGGCCCAGGAGCGGGCCGACGAGATCATTGCCGAGGCCGAGGAGAAGAGCCGGGTCCTCCAGCGGGCGGCCAACGAGTACTGCGAGGAAACCCTCCGCCGCCTGGAGGAGGCTGTCACCGAGGCCTACGAGGAGGTCAAGCGCTCCCATGCCCAGTTCCGCAGCGTCCTGAGCGCCCTGGAGCCGGAGAAAAACGCCGGGCCGGCGGACCGTCCCCAGCAGCCCCCCCGCCGGGCCATGTACGACGCTGAGCTGGACGAAGACTGATTTGACGCGCCGCCGGAACCCCGGTGAGTTCGGAACGCTCCGTGGCTGAGCCTGCGGCTTGGCCCCGGGGCTTTTCCTGCTGTTGTCCGGACGGAGGCGCAGGACAAAAAACTATTGCATTTTGTGGCAAGGTCCTCTATAATGGGAAATGGTTACAAAATAGAAACAAAATTCTCTTCGCCCTGCCGCGAACGAGGGAAAGGCTGACCCATGGGGGAGACGTATCTGCACCGGCCCGTGCTGCTGCACGAATGTATCGAGGCCCTGGCCATCCGGCCCGACGGGATCTATCTGGACGGGACCCTGGGCCGGGGCGGGCACTCCGAGGAGATCGCAAAGCGGCTGTCTGACAAGGGCCGCCTCCTGTGCGTCGACCGGGATCGGCAGGCCCTGGAGGAGGCTGGCCGGCGGCTGGCCCCCTGGGCAGACCGGATCACCTTTCTCCACGGCAACTTCGCCGACCTGGATGCCCTCATGGACCGGGCCGGGGTGGCGGCGGCGGACGGGATGCTCTTTGATCTGGGGGTCTCATCTCCCCAGCTGGATGACCCTGAGCGGGGCTTTTCCTATATGCACGACGCCCCCCTGGATATGCGGATGGACCGGGACGACGCCCTCACCGCCTGGACGGTGGTGAACCAGTGGCCCCGGGAGGAGCTCCGGCGGGTCCTCTCCCAGTACGGGGAGGAGCGGTATGCCGGCCCCATCGCGGCGGCCATCGACAAGGCCCGGCGGAAGGCGCCCATCGAGACCACCGGCCAGCTTGTGGAGGTCATCAAGGGGGCCCTGCCCGCGGCGGCTCTTCGGGAGAAGCAGCACCCGGCCAAGCGGAGCTTTCAGGGCATCCGTATTGCCGTCAACGACGAGCTGGCCTCCGTCTCCCGGATGCTCCAGGCGGCCATCCCCCGGCTGAATCCCGGCGGACGGCTGGCGGTCATCTCCTTCCACTCCCTGGAGGACCGCATCGTCAAGAGCGAGCTGGCGGCGGCGGCCAAGGGCTGCACCTGCCCGCCGGAGTTTCCGGTGTGCGTCTGCGGCAAGACGCCCCAGGTAAAGCTGGTGACCCGGAAGCCCATCCTGCCGGGCGAAGACGAGCTGGAAGAGAACCCCCGGGCCCGCAGCGCCAAGCTCCGGGTGGCGGAGAAGGTATAACCAAGGATATGCCCGGTCCCGCCGGCTTTGCCGGGGACCGGTTCGGAACGATTGAGGTGGTCAGACAGTGGCTGTGAATGGGAGAGTGTACCGGCAGTCCGCCCCTGTGGACGGAAGCGCCGCGCTGAAACTGGAATCCGCCCCGGAGGCGAACCGCCGCCCCCGGCGGGAGGCGGCCAGGCGGACCCGGCCTGTGGAGGCGGCCCGCGCGTCCTCCGGGCGGGAGTCTGAGTCTGAGCCCCAGCAGCGCCGCCGGGCGGCGCCCGCCATCCTGGTGGGGGTCCTGGCCGTGGCGGCGGTGGTGGTGCTGACCCTGTTCAGCTACGCCCAGCTTGTTATGGTCAACGACCAGGTGGTTGGCCTGCGCAGCGAGCTGTCCCAGCTCCAGAGCGACGCCACCAAGCTCCAGGCGGAGTACGAGCTGGCCTACGACCTCCAGGAGATCGAGACCGACATGATCAACAGCGGCCAGATGAACAAGATCCAGAGCTGGCAGACCTACACCCTGGAGCTCTCAGAGCCGGACGCGGTGGAGTACTTCCAGGAATCCACCTGGCGGGGGGATCTGACGGATATGCTCCACTCCTTTGCCCAGGCGGTGAAGGAATATTTCATCTGACGGGACAATAAAATAGCGCCGAGAATAGCAAGGACGTGAGACCTGGTTCTCACGTCCTTTTTTTGCTATATGAAAAGATATGTTCGGAGGGATGTCCCATGGCTCTGCCCCGCCCGCCCCGACCCGACCCGCCCATGATGGGGCGGGTCCTGGTCCTGACCTTGGTTTTCGGCGTGCTGACCTTCGCTCTTCTGTCCGCACGGCTGTGGCAGCTTCAAATGGTCCGTCATGGGGAGCTGGAGGGGAAGGCCATCGACCAGCAGACCCGGGAGGTGACCGCCACCGCCCGCCGGGGGACCATCTTCGACCGGAACGGGGAGGAGCTGGCGGTGAGCGCCTCAGCCCAGAACGTGGTCCTCTCCCCCCGGGACCTCCTGGCCCTGGTGCCCCAGGGGGAGGGGGCCACCCCCCAGGCCCGGCAGGCGGACCGACGACGAAAGCTGGAGGAAACCTGGGACCGCCTGGCCCCCGCCCTGGCGGACCTGCTGGATACCGACGAGGCGTCCATCCGGCGGCGCCTGGAAAAAACAAACTCCGCCTGGGAGGTCCTGGCCCGGAAGGTGGAGGAGGGGACCGCCGACGGGGTCCGGACCTTCGTAGAGGAAAACGGCCTGTCGGGGTGCCTTACCCTCACCGCCGACACCAGGCGGTACTACCCCCAGGGCTCTCTGGCCTGCCACGCCATCGGCTTTGTCAACGGGGAGGACCGGGGGGCCTACGGCCTGGAGGCCGCCTTCGACGGGGACCTGGCGGGGGAGAACGGCAAGGTCCTCACCGCCAAAAACGCCGCCGGCACGGAGATGCCCCAGCCCTACACCGGCTACGCCGACGGCCTGGACGGCTGCGACCTCCACCTGACCCTGGACGCGGGGATCCAGCGGTTCGCGGAAAAGGCCCTGGAGGAGGGGGTGCAGAAGTACGACGCGCTCCACGGAGGCTTCTGCATCGTCATCGAGCCCAAGACCGGGGCCCTCCTGGCCCTGGCCAGCTATCCCGGCTACGACCTGAACCATCCCCTGGACATCGCGGACCGGGGAACGGCGGACCGGCTGGACCGCCTGGCCCGGGACCCCTCGGTGGATGAGGACTCCTACGGCAGGGCCAAAGCCCAGGCCCAGTTCGTTCAGTGGAGCAGCAAGTACCTCAACACCGCCTACGAGCCCGGCTCCACCTTCAAGCCCATCGTCATGTCCGCCGCCCTGGAGGAGGGGGCGGTGACTCCCGAGGACCGGTTCCACTGCGCCGGGGTGGTCAACGTGGGGGGCTGGCCCATCCGGTGCTCCAAGCGCACCGGCCACGGCACCCAGACCCTCCAGGAGGCCCTGATGAACTCCTGCAACCCCGCCCACATCGCCATCGGCCAGCGGCTGGGGGCGGAGAAGTTCTACGCATACTGGAAAGCCTTCGGCTTCCCGGACAAGACCGGGGTGGAGCTCCCCGGGGAGTCCGGCAGCCGCTTCTGGCCGGCGGAGGATTTTCTCAGCCCCAACGGCCTCACCTCCCTGGCCACGGCCTCCTTCGGCCAGCGGTTCCTGGTGACCCCCATGCAGATGGCCGCCGCCCTGTCGGCGGTGGTCAACGGGGGCCATCTCATGGAGCCCTACCTGGTGGCTTCGGTCACCGGACCTGACGGGACGGTCCTCCGGAGCCATCCCCCCAAGGAGGTCCGCCGGGTCATCAGCCAGGGGACCTCGGACACCGTCCGGGGCTTCATGGAGCAGGTGGTGGCGGCGGGCACCGGGAAGAACGCGGCGGTGGCGGGCTACCGCATCGGCGGCAAGACGGGGAGCTCCCAGACCGGGGAGACCGACCACACCATCGTCTCCTTCGCGGGCTTCGCCCCGGCGGACGACCCGGCCTTCCTGGTGCTCCTGGCCTACGACTGGCCGCGGCCTGCGGCGCCGGGGAGCACCCTCACCGCCGGGGGGGTGACCATCAGCGGCGGCTTTATGGCGGCCCCCATGGCAGGGGAGCTCATCGCCAATATTTTGGACTATCTGGGCTATGAAAAGGAGGGCGGGGCCCAGGTGTCCCTCCCTGACGTGGTGGGGGAGCCCCCCGCCCAGGCCCGGGCAGAATTGGCGGAGCTGGGCCTGGAGGCCCGGCTGCTGGGAGAGGGGACTGTGGTCACGGAGCAGGTCCCCGCCCCGGGGACCGCCATGCCCGCGGGCGGGTCTGTGGCCCTGACCCTGGGAGATCAGGCTCCGGACCAATTGGACGCGGACCGGGCGGCCTTTCTCAGTCTGAAACGCTTTGTGGATGAACGGGAGGTGTCATCATGAAACTCGCTGATCTGACCCGGGACCTGCCGGTGGAGAAAACCTTCCCCGGCAACCCGGAGATCACCGGCCTCACCTGCGACACCCGGACCCTCCGGCCCGGGAACCTCTTCGCCGCCCTGCCCGGGACCCGGGCCGACGGCAATGACTACATCCAGACGGCCCTGGACCGGGGAGCGGCGGCGGTGCTGTGCCGGACCCCGCCGGACGCTCCGGGCCCCTGGCTGGTCACCCCGGCGCCCCGGCGGACCTTCGCCCTGCTGTGCCGGACCTGGTTCGGGGACCCGGCGGCGGGAATGACCCTGGTGGGGGTCACCGGCACCAACGGCAAGACCACCACCACCTACCTGATGAAGACCGTCCTGGAGGAGGTCCTCCGCGCCAAGGTGGGTCTCATCGGCACCAACCAGAACCTCATCGGGGACCGGGCCCTGCCCGCCCGGCGCACCACCCCCGACGCCTACGCGCTCTACAGCCTCCTGGCCCGGATGCGGACGGCGGGCTGCACCCATGTGGTCATGGAGGTCTCCTCCCACGCCCTGGCCCTGGACCGGACGGCGGGGCTGACCTTCCGGGCGGGGATCTTCACCAACCTGACCCGGGACCACCTGGACTTCCACGGCACCATGGCAAACTACTTCAAGGCCAAGAGCAGGCTCTTTTTCCAGTGCGAGACCGGCGTCTTTCCCCTGGACGACCCCGGGGGCCGCAGCCTGGCCCGGACGGCCCCCTGCCAAAGGGTGACCTGGTCCCTGGGCCGGCGGGGGGACCTGACGGGGGAGGACCTCCGCCTCTTCCCGGACAAGGTGGCCTTCACCCTCCGCCGGGGCGGGGCGGAATTCCCCGTAGAGGTCCCCATCCCCGGCCGGTTCACCGTGTGCAACGCCATGGGGGTCCTGGCCTGCTGCCCGGCCCTGGGCATTCCCCTGGACCGGGCCGCCGCCGCCCTGGCCCGTGCCCCCGGGGTGAAGGGCCGGGCGGAGGTGGTGCCGGTGCCCGCCCCCTTCACGGTGGTCATCGACTACGCCCACAGCCCAGACGCCCTGGAGAACATCCTTCTGACCCTCCGGGACAGCACGGCGGGGCGGCTCCTCTGCCTCTTCGGCTGCGGCGGGGACCGGGACCGCACCAAGCGGCCCATCATGGGGGAGATCGCCGGGGACCTGGCGGACCTGGTGATCCTCACCTCCGACAATCCCCGCACCGAGGACCCGGAGGCTATCCTGGACCAGGTGGCGGCGGGATTCGGCGAGGGCTCCAGCCCCTACATCCGGGACCCGGACCGCCGGGAGGCCATCCAGACCGCCCTCTCCCTGTGCCGGGCGGGGGATGTGCTGCTGCTGGCTGGAAAGGGTCATGAAACTACACAAGAGATCGGGGGGAAAGCTATTCATTTTGACGAACGTGAAGAAATTGCTTTCTTTTTTCAGAAAGATACGCTATAATAATAGACTGCAATCGCATGGCCGCCCCGCCAACCGGCGCAAAACCGCAAATTCTTGTGATCTCCGGCGAGAGAATAGCAAGATTTAGTGTTCCGGCCCCGGGAGCGGCCCAAGAGAGAACAGAAGAAAGACCCGGAGGTACAAAGGTATGGACCCTACATCGATAAAGATCCTGGCCGCGGTGATCCTGGGCTTTGCCATCAGCGCGGTCCTGGGCAAGTTCCTCATCCCCATGCTCCGCCGGCTGAAGGCGGGCCAGTCCATCAAGGAGGACGGCCCCACCTGGCACATGTCCAAGCAGGGGACCCCCACCATGGGCGGCATCATGTTCATCGCCGCCACCGTGGTCACGGCTCTGGTCCTGAACCTGGCCGAGGCGGCCCGGGGGGACTGGACCTGGCTGGTGGTCCTCCTCTTTGCCCTGATCTTCGGGGTCATCGGCTTCATTGACGACTACGCCAAGTTGAAGAAGAAGGAGAACACCGGCCTCACCGCCGCCCAGAAGTTCCTCCTCCAGCTTGCGGCGGCCATCCTGTTCATCGTCATCCTGCGGCGGCTGGGCATCCTGTCCCCGGATCTGTACGTCCCCTTCTTCGGGACCGTGTGGCACCTGCCCTGGGTGGTCTATCTGATCTTTGCCGCCTTTGTTATCACCGGCACGGTGAATGCCGTGAACATCACCGACGGGGTGGACGGCCTGGCCACCGGCGTCACCCTTCCCGTGTGCGCCTTCTTTACCGCCGCCTTCGCCTACGGGGCCTTCCACTGGGACCAGCCCGGGGGACGGGGCATGGCGGTGCTGTCCGCCGCCCTCTTCGGGGCTCTCATCGGCTTTCTGGTCTATAACTTCCACCCCGCCAAGGTCTTCATGGGGGACACCGGCTCCCTCTTCCTGGGGGGGATGGTCTGCGGTATGGCCTTTGCCCTGGATATGCCCCTGATCCTCATCCTGGTGGGTATCATTTACATCGCGGAGACCCTGTCGGACATCATCCAGGTGGTCTACTTCAAGGCCACCCACGGCAAGCGGATCTTCCGCATGGCCCCCCTCCACCACCATCTGGAGATGGGGGGATGGAGCGAGGCCAAGCTCTTCTTCGTCTTTACCATCATCTCTCTGGCCTTCTGCCTGCTGGCACTGGCCGGGGCCATCGGGCGGTATCCCACCCTGTAATCTGTCCATGCACAATCCAACGGAAAGGAGGGACGGATCATGCCGAAAGCCATGCGTCTGAAGGAAAAACCGAAAAAGACCAGCGCCTGGGGGCAGATGGATATGCCCTTCTTCCTGCTGGTGGTGGTCCTGGTGGTCGTGGGGCTCATCATGCTTCTGTCGGCCTCCTATCCCACCGCCATCTACGACATCAAGAACATCACCGGCGGCGACGCCTTCTACTACTTTAAGCGGCAGGCCGTCTTTGCCGCCGGCGGCATCGCCGTCATGATCTTCGTCTCCCGGCTCAACTACCAGGGCCTCCGGGACATGACCTGGATCGTGCTGGCCCTGGCCTTTCTCTGTATGGCCCTGGTCCGGGTCCCGGGCATCGGCCATTACGCCAACGGCGCCTACCGGTGGCTGAACTACCCCGTCCAGTGGCAGCCCTCGGAGCTGGGCAAGTTCGCCCTGATCCTCTTTTTCGCCGCCCGCCTGTCCAAGCGGGACGAGCGGCGGCCCCTGGAATTCGGCCGACGGACCATTTTCGGCCGGTTCCTGAATCTGTTGGAGCGGGCGGGGTTCTTTGAGCTCGTCCCCTATATCCTCATCATCGTCATCATGGTGGGCCTGCTGGCCATCGAGCCCCATATGTCCGCCACCATCCAGATGCTGGTCATCGCCGCCACCATCCTCTTTGCCGCGGGCATCAAGCTGGGGTGGTTTGTGACCGGCGGCGCCCTGGCCGGCGCGGGCCTGACCTACATCATGTTCGCCACGGACTATATGACCTCCCGCCTCCAGATGTGGCGGGACCCCTGGAGCGACCCCCTGGACAAGGGCCTCCAGGCCATCCAGTCCCTCATGGCCATCGGCTCCGGCGGTCTCACCGGCCTGGGCCTGGGCCAGAGCCGGCAGAAGTTCCTCTACCTCCCTGAGCCCCAGAACGACTTCGTGTTCTCCATCGTCTGCGAGGAGCTGGGCTTCATCGGGGCGGTGCTGGTGCTTATCCTCTTTGCCCTGCTGATCATCCGGGGATACTGGCTGGCCCTCCACGCCAGGGACAAGTTCGGCTCCCTGATCATCGTGGGCATCACCACCCTCTTCGCCTTCCAGGTCTTCGCCAACGTGGCGGTGGTGACCAACCTCTTCCCCGTGACGGGCATCTCCCTGCCCTTCTTCAGCTACGGGGGCACGGCCCTGCTGATCCAGTTGGCGGAAATGGGGCTGGTGCTGGCCATCTCCCGGCAGAATCCGGCCAGTTAGCGCGCCGGTCGTCCCGAAGAGGAAACTGCCGGTGCGTCTGTGCGAGGAATCGTGCTGTTCGGAAAGGAAGCAGATCAAGCTATGAATGTATTATTTACCTGCGGCGGCACCGCCGGACATATCAACCCCGCCGTGGCTCTGGCCCGGATGTTCCAGGAGCGGAACCCGGACTGCCAGGTCCTCTTCGTGGGGGCCAAGGGCGGCATGGAGGAGAAGCTGGTCCCCAAGGAGGGCTTCCCCTTGAAGACCGTCACCATCAGCAACTTCTGGCGGAGCGTCAGCCCCTCCGGCCTCAAGCACAACCTGCGCACCGTCCGGAATCTGTCGGTCTCCAAAAAGGAGGCCGAGGCCATCCTGGACGATTTCCGGCCCGACCTGGTGGTGGGCACCGGGGGCTACGCCTCCTATCCCGTGGTCTCCGCCGCGGCAAAGCGGGGGATCCCCACCGCCGTCCACGAGGCCAACGCCGTCCCCGGCCTGACCACCAAGCGCCTGTCCAAGGTGGCCGACCGGGTCCTGGTGGGCTATGAGGAGGCCCGGGAGAACTACAGCGACCCCGATAAGGTGGTGGTCACCGGCACCCCCGTCCGCCTGGAGTTCTTCCAGACCGGCCGGCACCAGGCCCGGGACGCCCTGGGGGTCAAGGACGACCGCCCGGTGCTCCTGTCCTACTGGGGGAGCCTGGGGGCCGAGGATATGAACGAGTATATGATCGACTTCATCCGCCGGGAGGCCGCCGACGGCGCCCCCTGGGTCCACATCCACGGGGCCGGGCGGAACTACGACGAGATGAAGGTCGCCCTGGCCGACACGGCCCTGCCGGAGAATATCCAGCTCCGGGAGTACATCTACGATATGCCCCAGGTGATGCTGGCGGCGGACCTGGTCCTCTGCCGGGGGGGCGCCTCCACCCTGTCGGAGCTCACCGCCATCGGCAAGCCGGCGGTCATCGTCCCCTCGCCCAACGTCACCAACCACCACCAGGAGAAGAACGCCAACGTCCTGGCCAACCAGGGCGGCGCGGTGGTCCTCCTGGAGCCGGTGTGCAGCGGCCAGGTCCTGTACCAGACCGTCCAGGGCCTGCTGGCTGACGTGCCCCGGCTCAACGCCATGTCCCTCTCCATGGGGGCCATGGGCATCCCCGACGCGGCGGAGAAGATCTACCGCGCCCTGGTGGAGCTCCTCCCCGAGGACATCCGGCCGGAGCTCCCGGCGGAGATCACCCGGGGCATGCCCACCTGACTTTCCTTCACCTCTCCCGCCCCTCCGGCATAGCATGGCATGAACCACCGGAGGAGGGGGAGATCCAATGGACTATTTCCGCATCGAGGGCGGCCGCCCCCTTCGGGGGACCGTCGGGGTCCACGGGGCCAAGAACAGCGCCCTGCCGCTGCTGGCGGCCACTCTGCTGGCCCGAGGGGAGAGCGTGCTTCGCCGCTGCCCCGACCTGGCCGACGTGTGGACCGCCCTGGGCATCCTGTCCTGTCTGGGCTGCCGGGTGGCGCGGACCGGGGAGGACGTGGTCATCGACACGGCCCCGCTCTGCGGCAGCGCCATCCCCGACGGCCTCATGGGCCGGATGCGGGCCTCGGTCCTCTTCCTGGGGGCCCTGCTGGCCCGGACGGGGGAGGCTCAGGCGGGCTGGCCCGGAGGCTGCGCCCTGGGGGACCGGCCCATCGACTTACATATCCGGGCCTTTCAGGCCCTGGGGGCCACGGTGCTGGACCGGGACGGCCGGCTCTCCTGCCGGAGCGCTTCCCTCCGGGGCCGGCGCCTCTATCTGCCCATCCCCAGCGTGGGGGCCACGGAGAACGCCATGCTCTGCGCCTGCGGAGCGGCGGGGGTCACCGAGATCTGCAACGCCGCCCGGGAGCCGGAGATCGAGGATCTCCAGGGCTTTCTCCGGGCCATGGGGGCCTCGGTCCAGGGGGGCGGCACCGACCGGGTGGTGATTCGGGGCGGCCTGCCCCTCCACCCCGCAGACTATGCCGTTATGCCCGACCGCATCGTGGCGTCCACCTACCTCTGCGCGGTGGCCGCCGCCGGCGGGGAAGGGGAGCTCACCGACGTGCGCCCCGGCGACCTGACTCCCGTCCTGGCGGCCCTGGAGGCCGCCGGCTGCCAGGTCCGGCGGGAGCCCACACGAATCATCTTACAGGCTGACCGTCCCCTCCGGGGGATCGGCGCCCTGACCACCGGCCCCTGGCCCGCCTTTCCCACCGACGCCCAGCCCCTTCTGGCTGGGGCCCTGGCCGGGGGGACCGGGGAGACCGTCATCCGGGAGACCGTCTTCGACCGCCGCTTCCGCTATGCCGAGGGCCTGCGGGCCATGGGGGCGGACCTGACGGTGGAGGGGACCACCGCCCGCCTCGTCGGACGGCCCCTTCACGGCGCCGCTGTGGAGGCCATGGATCTCCGGGGCGGCGCGGCTCTGACCATCGCGGCCCTGGGGGCGGCGGGGGAGAGCAGGATCACCGGCCTGTCCCACATCGACCGGGGCTACCGGCGGCTGGAGGAGGACCTGTCCTCCCTGGGCGCGGCCATCAAACGGGTCCGGGGATAGGACCCATCACACAAAGGAACGACCGACATGGCCAAGAAAAACAAGGAAACCGCATATCGCAGGAACCGGGGCCGGATCGTCTTTCTGGTCCTGATGGTCCTTCTCATCGCCGTGGCCCTGGTGGGGGCCTGCACGGTGTTTTTCCGGGTGGAGTTCGTGGAGGTGGAGGGCAACGCCCGCTACTCCGAGGAGCAGATTTTGGAGGCAGCCCACATCAACATGGGGGAGAATCTCATTCTCACCCAGAAGGATGTTATCGTCCAGCGGCTCTACGACACCCTGCCCTATATCGATTCCGTCACGGTGAAAAAGCGCTTTCCCACCACCCTGCGTCTGGTGATCACGGAGACCGCCCCGGCGGCGGTCATCGCCACGGAGGATGAGAGCTCCTGGTGGCTCATGGACGGCAAGGGGAAGATCCTGGAGCAGATCGACGCCGCCACGGCGGAGAACTACACCCGGATCCTGGGCCTCTACGCCGTCTCCCCCCAGATCAGCAAGCCCGTGGACGTAGGGGAGGGGCACATCAGCCAGCTCAACGGCCTGCTGGGCCTTCTCCAGGTCCTCCAGGAGCGGGGGATGACCAGTCAGATTAACTCCATCAACGCCTCCTCCCGGACCGAGCTGGTGATGGTCTACCAGGGCCGCATCCAGGCCAAGCTTCTCAACAACGTGGACTTCAACCGCAAGATCCTCATCCTGGAGGAGATCGTGGCGGTCCTGGGGGACGAGGAGCAGGGCGTTCTGGACATGAAGACCGAGAAAAACTTCTATTCCCCCTTCTGATCCCTGTGATCCCACCGGGAAAACAGATCCCGGATTTTGGGAAAGCGGTCCAAGAAATTTGATTTTTCTATTGACCTGCCGGGGAAAGGGAGATACAATAGTACAATAATAGCGTATTACCATCGGTGCCCCGCAGCCTGAGACAGCTTGGGGGCCGGACCAGATACATCAGACATTGACATATACTTAGGAGGATCGATCATGGCGTTTGGATTAGATACCGGAGCAGAATCCGTTGTTAGCATCAAGGTAATCGGCGTCGGCGGCGGCGGCAGCAATGTGGTCAACCGCATGGTGGAGTCGGGCGTTCAGGGCGTGGACTTCATCGCAGTGAACACCGATAAGCAGGCCCTGTCCGGGTCCAGCGCCAACCAGAAGATCCAGATCGGCGAGAAGCTCACCGAGGGTCAGGGCGCAGGCTCCAACCCCGACGTGGGCCGCCAGTCCGCCGAGGAGAGCCGCGCGGCCATCTCCAAGGTCCTGGAGGACACCGACATGGTCTTCATCACCGCCGGCATGGGCGGCGGCACCGGCACCGGCGCGGCGCCCATCCTGGCCGACCTGGCCAAGGAGATGGACATCCTCACCGTGGGCGTGGTCACCAAGCCCTTCTCCTTCGAGGGCCGCCGCCGGATGCAGCAGGCGGAGGACGGCATCGAGAACCTCCGCACCCGGGTGGACTCCCTGGTCATCATCCCCAACGACCGGCTGAAATTCGTCACCGAGCAGAAGATCACCCTGTCCAACGCCTTCGAGGTGGCCGATGACGTGCTCCGCCAGGCGGTGCAGTCCATCTCCGACCTCATCAAGAACACCGGCTTCATCAACCTGGACTTTGCCGACGTGTCCGCCGTCATGAAGGACGCGGGCATGGCGCACATGGGCGTGGGCCGGGCCGCCGGCAAGAACAAGGCCGAGGAAGCCGCCCGCCGGGCCGTTTCCAGCCCCCTGCTGGAGACCTCCATCAACGGCGCCCGGGGCGTGCTGGTGAACGTCACTGGCTCCACCGACGTGGGCCTGGAGGAAGTGGAGCTGGCCGCCAACCTGGTCCAGGAGGCCGCCGACCCCAACGCCCTCATCATCTTCGGCGCCACCTTCGACGAGTCCCTGGAGGACGAGATCGTGGTCACCGTCATCGCCACCGGCTTTGACGAGTCCGTCATGAACAACAAGAGCGGCGCCTCCGACGCCGGCCGTCCCTCCGCCCGCCCCTCTTCCGGCGGGGACCGGAGCAGAGGAAGCGACCGCCGTTCCGCCTCCGCCCCTGTGGATGACGACGATCCCTACAAGGAGATCTTCAAGATCTTCAACCGGGAAAGATAATATCACAGAACCCGCAACACCCCGCTGCACAGACGCAGCGGGGTGTTTTTCTGTCGCTATGCGTGTTACGCGGGAACGTCCAGGATGATGGTCTCCAGCCCTTGGGCCATTGCGTACCGGAGGGTATACATGGTCCCGCCCCTGGGCTGTCCGTCGTAGACCGCCAGGACCAGGGAGGACTTGTCCGCCATATACCGGTTCCGGCGGGCCAGGCACCCGGCGGTGTACCGGTGCTGGACCACGGTCTCATAGTCGCACTGGCCCAGAAGGATCTCCCACCGCCGCCGGTCGGTTTCCGGCCAGCGGTCCGCCTGGCCCTGGTAGGGGACGGCGGCCTCCAGGGTGACCTCGGGGTGAGCCTGCCGGAGGGCCAGGACGGCCTCGCAGAAGTAGAGGTCCGCCCCCCGGGCCATGCCGCAGACAAAGTGGCGGTAGCCCCGGTCGTAGATCCCTGCCAGGGCCCGGTCCAGGTCGTCCTTCAGGGCCAGACACCGGGGATCGTTTTCGTCCTCTCCCCAGGGCAGGCGCTCGGTGCGGTGCCCGGTGAAGCAGCAGGTGGCGCTGGGTTCCATGGGCTCTCCTCCTCTCTTGTTGGCTCAACGATATGGTACCCCCCGGGCTGTGGAAAGTCAACGAAAAAGAAGGGCGGAATTTGGGAGAGGATGTACCTTTTGGGACTTGCTTTTCCCCGGGAACGGGCTATAATAGGAGATGACAACGAAATACGATGTCTTCAGGGCGGGGTGAAAGTCCCCACCGGCGGTACAGTCCGCGAGCGCTTATCCGAAAGGGTAAGGCAGCTGACCCGGCGTAATTCCGGGACCGACAGTAACAGTCTGGATGGGAGAAGACGTGCAGGCACTTTGGTGTGACTTCGTGAAGCCTTGGGCTTTGCGGTTTTGAAGCGCCCCTATTTTGTGCGGCACCTGGGAGACATTTTGTTTTTTCGGGTGTCACATCAAAAATAGGGAGCGTGTTTTTTATGAGTGAGAAGATTCGCAAAATTGTGGTCATGGCCATGCTGGTGGCCGTGTCCATCGTCCTGGTCTGGCTGATCCATTTCCCCATTTTCCCCGCCGCGGCCTTCCTGGAGTATGACCCCGCCGACATCCCCATTCTCATCGGCGCCTTCGCCTACGGCCCCCTGGCCGGCCTGCTCATCACCGTGGTGGCCGCAGTGATCCAGGGCCTGACGGTCAGCGCCGGCAGCGGTCTATACGGCGTCATCATGCACATTATTGCCACCGGCGTGCTGGTCCTGGTGGCCGGCGGCATCTACAAGATCCGCCACACCCGCGTCGGCGCCATCATCGGCCTGGTCTGCGGCACCGTCTGCATGGGTCTCGTGATGATGGTGGCCAACCACTTCATCACCCCCGCCTTCATGGGCGCCCCCGTCGAGGTGGTGGACGCCATGCTCCTGCCGGTGATCCTGCCCTTCAACCTCATCAAGGCCGGCATCAACTCCCTGGTGACCTTCCTGATCTACAAGACCATCTCCCGCCACGTGATCCACGGCGAGGGCTGGAAGAAGAAGGAGGAGAAGGCCAAGCTCAACGGAGAGCCTGTGGAATAATTTCTTTCAAACACACAAGAAAAGCGATGGGGCTGCCCGTCGCTTTTCTTCTATCCCGAAAGGAGGGGAGCCCATGGACCGGGTGATCCTGCACTGCGACCTGAATTCCTTTTACGCCTCGGTGGAGCTGCTGAGCCACCCGGACCTGAAGACCCGGCCCGTGGCGGTCTGCGGCGACCCCGCCTCCCGCCACGGCGTCATTCTGGCCAAAAACGAGCCCGCCAAGGCCAAGGGGGTCCGCACCGCCGAGACCATCTGGCAGGCCCGGAAGAAGTGCCCCGAGCTGATCCTCCTGCCCGCCCACCATGAGAAGTACCGCTACTACTCCCGGCTTGCGGCGGAGCTCTACGACAAGTACACCGACCTGGTGGAGCCCTTCGGCATCGACGAGAGCTGGCTGGACGTCACCGGCACCCTCCATCTCTTCGGCGGGGACCCGAAGGCCCTGGCCGACCGCCTCCGGGCGGAGATGAAGGCGGAGCTGGGCTTGACCATCTCCGTGGGGGTGTCCTTCAACAAGGTCTTCGCCAAGCTGGGCAGCGACTACAAAAAGCCCGACGCCACCACCGTCATCACCCGGGAGAACTTCCGGGACATCGTCTGGCCTCTGCCGGTCACCGACCTCCTCTTCGTGGGCCGGGCCTCCGGGGACCTGCTGGCCGCCCACGGCATCCACACCATCGGCCAGCTTGCGGCGGCCAACCGGGAGGGCCTGGTGAAGCTCCTGGGCAAGAACGGGGGCCAGCTCCACGACTATGCCGCCGGGGAGGATACCAGCCCCGTCCGCCCCGCCGGGGAGCAGCCGCCCCCCAAGTCCGTGGGCAACGGCCTGACCTTCCGCCGGGACCTGTCCGGCCGGGAGGAGATCGAGGCCGGGGTCCGGCTCCTGGCGGAGCGGGTGGCTTTCCGCCTGCGGAAGCACGCCATGAAGGCCACCGTGGTCCACATCGCGGTGCGCAGCCCCTCCCTGAAGACCGTCAGCCGGCAGAAGACCCTGACGGTGCCCACCAACCTTTACCGGGAGCTGGCGGCCCACGCCATCGACCTGCTGGGGGGCTTCTGGCGCTGGGAGGCCCCGGTGCGCTCCCTCACCGTCACCGCCGGGGGGCTCCTTCCCGAGGGGGAGGCGGCGGAGCAGCTGGACCTCTTCGTCCCCCAGTCCCCCCAGCGGCGGGACAGGCAGGAGAAGCTGGAGCGGACCATGGACCAGCTCCGGGCCCGGTACGGCAAGGGGATGGTGGGCTACGCCGGCCGAAGAGCCGGGACGGACAGGATTCTCACCGGTACGGAAGAAAAGGAGGAAACGCCATGACGACCGCTCTGCTGATCTGGGTCCTGGCCTGGACCCTCATTGCCTTTGTTCTCATGGGCGCGGACAAGTGGAAGGCCCGCCATGACAACTGGCGCGTCCCGGAAAAGGCCCTCTTCCTCTCCGCCATCCTGGGGGGCAGCGTGGGGGCCCTGGCGGGGATGTACCTCTTCCGGCATAAGACGAAGCACCTGTCCTTCACCATCGGAATGCCCGTCATCCTGGCCCTCCAGATCGCTCTGGTCCTGGCGCTTCGGTTCCGTGGTTATTTAGCAGGGTAAAGCAGATGGGCTGAAACAGCGGCAATCTGCCCAAGGCGGCGGAGGTTTCCGCCGGAACTTCTCACAGACTGCCTACTTGACGGGGAAAACAAAGTGTGTTAAAATCTCTCCTTGCGGTGAGCTTTTCAGGGGCTTATTGCGGCCATTTTGCCCACCGCAGGACATCCGCAAGAAAGGGAGTGGACCGCCGTGCTCAGCGAGCTCAAGACCGCCAGTAAGGTGACCGGGGCCAAGCAGGTGACCCGCGCCCTGAAAAACGGGTCTGTCCGCCTGGTCTTCCTGGCCCAGGACGCCGACCCCCGGGTCACCGATCCTGTGGCCCTCCTCTGTCAGGAGCAGGGCGTGGAGATTGAGACCGTCCCCACCATGACCGAGCTGGGCGCGGCCTGCGGCATCGCCGTGGGGAGCGCCGTGGCGGCCATCCTGGGATAAATTCGGTATTCGCCGGATAGCCTTCGGGCTTTTCGGTTAGAATATAAATATGTATTTTTGAGGAAAGGAGGAACAACATGCCTACTTTTAATCAGCTGGTTCGCAAGGGTAGAGCCAAAGTGACCTACAAGTCCAATTCTCCTGCTATGCAGAAGGGCCTCAACACCCTGAAGAACAAGGAGACCAACCTGCCCTCCCCCCAGAAGAGAGGCGTCTGCACTGCCGTTCGTACTTCTACGCCTAAGAAGCCTAACTCCGCGCTGCGGAAGATCGCTCGTGTGCGTCTGACCAACGGCTACGAGGTCACCGCCTACATCCCCGGTGTGGGCCACAACCTGCAGGAGCACTCCGTGGTCATGATCCGCGGCGGCCGTGTCAAGGACCTGCCCGGCGTTCGTTACCACATCATCCGCGGCAGCCTGGATACCCAGGGTGTGCAGGGTCGTATGCAGGCTCGCTCCAAGTACGGCGCGAAGAGACCCAAGGGTGCCAAGAAGTAATTATTTACCGCATTCGCACTCTGCCTGAATCAATTTGCTAACTACTGCGCTCATTGCAAAGCGCGCGCTTTGCCAAGAGTCGCTTACCATATAAATATCAACCGGTTTGGTACATGGTATGGGGAAGCTCTCAAGGCAGGCACAGGACAGGAGACTGTCCGACACGGAAAGTCTATCATCCGATACGACACTTTTCGAGTACCTATGAAATCATTTTAATATGAAGGAGGGAAGCAAAGTGCCCAGAAGAGGAAACGTACCCAAGCGGGAAGTGTTGCCCGATCCTATGTACCGTTCCGTACTGGTGACTAAGCTGATCAACAGCATTATGCTGGACGGCAAGAAGGGCGTAGCACAGAAGGTGGTCTACGGCGCCTTTGACATTGTCAAGGAGCAGACCGGCAAGGACCCCATCGAAGTGTTCACCACTGCCATGGAAAACATTATGCCGTCCCTGGAAGTTAAGGCCCGCCGTGTGGGCGGCGCCACCTATCAGGTTCCTATGGAGGTCCGGCCCGAGCGGCGGCAGACCCTGGGTCTGCGCTGGCTGACCACCTACGCCCGGAAACGCAGCGAGAGAACGATGAAGGAGCGCCTGGCCGGCGAGCTGATGGACGCCGCCAACAATCTCGGCAGCGCTGTGAAGAAGCGCGAAGAGACGCACAAGATGGCTGAGTCCAACAAGGCCTTCGCGCACTTCCGCTGGTAACCGGGAGGGGACAGAATGTCACGGAAAGTTACCCTCGAAAACACCCGTAATATCGGCATCATGGCCCACATCGACGCCGGTAAGACCACGACGACCGAGCGTATTCTGTACTACACCGGCGTCAACTATAAGATCGGCGAGACCCACGACGGTACCGCCACCATGGACTGGATGGCCCAGGAGCAGGAGCGTGGTATCACCATCACCTCCGCCGCCACCACCTGTTATTGGACAGGGACCGCCAACCAGTTCCCCCAGACCCGCATCAACATCATCGACACCCCGGGCCACGTGGACTTCACCGTGGAGGTGGAGCGCTCCCTGCGCGTGCTGGACGGCTCTGTGACCGTCATGTGCGCCAAGGGCGGCGTGGAGCCCCAGTCCGAGACTGTCTGGCGCCAGGCTGACCACTATCAGGTCCCCCGCATGATCTACGTCAACAAGATGGACATCATGGGCGCCGACTTCTTCAACGTCCTGACCATGATCCACGACCGGCTCAAGTGCAACGCCGTGCCCATCCAGCTCCCCATCGGCAGCGAGGAGACCTTCAAGGGGATCATCGACCTGGTGGAGATGAAGGCCGACGTGTACTACGACGCCGAAGGCAAGGATATGCGCGTGGAGGACATCCCCGCGGATATGCTGGAGCTGGCCCAGGAGTACCGCACCAAGCTCATCGACGCCTGCGCTGACCTGGACGAGGAGCTCATGATGCTGGCCCTGGAGGAGCAGCCCATCCCCACCGAGATGATCCGGGCCGCTATCCGCAAGGGCACCATCGAGAACCTGCTGGTTCCCGTGACCTGCGGTACGTCCTACCGCAACAAGGGCGTGCAGAAGCTCCTGGACGCCATCGTGGACTATATGCCCTCTCCCCTGGACATCCCCGCCATCAAGGGCGTGGAGCCCGACAGCGGTGAAGAGGACGAGCGCCCCGCCGACGACGAGGCCCCCTTCTCCGCCCTGGCCTTCAAGATCGCGGCAGACCCCTATGTGGGCCGGCTGTCCTTCATCCGGGTCTATTCCGGCAAGCTCAACACCGGCACCCAGGTGCTCAACTCCACCAAGAAGCAGAGAGAGCGCATCGGCCGCATCCTGCAGATGCACGCCAACCACCGGGAGGATATCGAGACCGTCTACTCCGGCGACATCGCCGCCGTGGTGGGCCTGAAGAATTCCACCACCGGCGACACCCTCTGCGACGAGAAGCACCCCATCATCCTGGAGTCCATGGAGTTCCCCGAGCCCGTTATCCGCGTTGCCATCGAGCCCAAGACCAAGGCCGGTCAGGAGAAGATGGGCATCGCCCTTATGAAGCTGGCCGAGGAGGACCCCACCTTCAAGACCTACACCGATGAGGAGACCGGTCAGACCATCATCGCCGGCATGGGTGAGCTCCATCTGGAGATCATCGTGGACCGTCTGCTCCGGGAGTACAAGGTGGAAGCCAACGTGGGCGCGCCCCAGGTGGCCTACAAGGAGACCATCAAGCGGTCTGTGGAGCAGGACACCAAGTATGCCCGCCAGTCCGGCGGTAAGGGCCAGTATGGCCACGTCAAGATCCGCGTCGAGCCCAACGAGTCCGGCAAGGGCTATGAGTTCGTCAACGAGATCGTGGGCGGCGCCATCCCCAAGGAGTATATCCCCGCCGTGGACGCCGGCATTCAGGGCGCCATGGAGTCCGGCGTGCTGGCCGGCTACCCTGTGGTAGACGTCAAGGTCACCTTGTACGACGGCTCCTTCCACGAGGTGGACTCCTCCGAAATGGCCTTTAAGATCGCCGGTTCCATGGCCTTCAAGGAGGCCTGCCGGAAGGCGAACCCCGCGCTGCTGGAGCCCATCATGAAGGTGGACGTCATCGTCCCCGAGGACTACATGGGCGACGTCATCGGTGACCTGAACGCCCGCCGCGGACAGATCCAGGGCATGGAAGCCCGGCCGGGCGCCCAGCAGATCGACGCGCTGGTCCCCCTGTCCGAAATGTTCGGCTACGCCACCGACCTTCGCAGCCGCACCCAGGGACGCGGCCAGTACTCCATGGAGCCCCACAGTTATGTGGAGATCCCGAAATCCATCACGGATAAGATCATCGAGAAGCGCGGCGGCAGCAATTAAGACCGATTTCTTGGAATTTGGCTGTAAAAAAGCGAAATTTCCCGTTGTATTTTTCTTCAGTATCCTGTAGAATACAGGGTACACACATATCCTGACCACAAAAACCCTTTGATTTTGTATTTTGAGGAGGATCATCAATCATGGCCAAGCAAAAGTTTGAAAGAACCAAGCCCCACGTAAACATCGGTACCATCGGTCACGTTGACCATGGTAAGACCACCCTGACCGCTGCTATCACCAAGTACCTGGCTTTCCAGGGCAAGGCTCAGTTCGAGGATTATGCCTCCATCGACAAGGCTCCTGAAGAGAGAGAGCGCGGCATCACCATCAACACCGCTCACGTCGAGTATGAGACCGACGCCCGTCACTATGCTCACGTTGACTGCCCGGGCCACGCCGACTATATCAAGAACATGATCACCGGCGCTGCGCAGATGGACGGCGCCATCCTGGTCATCGCCGCCACCGACGGCCCCATGGCTCAGACCCGTGAGCACATCCTGCTGGCCCGTCAGGTCGGCGTGCCCGCCATCGTTGTCTTCCTGAACAAGGTCGACCTGCTGGACGACGAGGAGCTGCTGGAGCTGGTTGAGATGGAAGTCCGCGAGCTGCTGAGCAACTATGAGTTCCCCGGCGACGACATCCCCGTCATCAAGGGTTCCGCTCTGAACGCTCTGACCTGCGAGAGCCAGGACCCCAACGATCCCGCCTATGCCTGCATCAAGGAGCTGATGGATGCTGTCGACACCTACATCCCCACTCCCGACCGTAAGTCCGACATGCCCTTCCTGATGCCCGTCGAGGACGTCTTCACCATCACCGGCCGCGGCACCGTCGCCACCGGCAGAGTTGAGCGTGGCCAGATCAACATGGGCGACGCCGTTGAGATCGTGGGCCTGGCCGACGAGATCAAGAAGTCCGTCATCACCGGCATCGAGATGTTCCGCAAGCTGCTGGACTATGCTGAGGCTGGCGACAACGTGGGCACCCTGCTCCGCGGCATCGACAAGAAGGAGATCGAGAGAGGCCAGGTTCTGGCTAAGCCCGGCTCCATCAAGCCCCTGACCAAGTTCTCCGGCCAGGTTTACGTCCTGTCCAAGGACGAAGGCGGCCGTCACACCCCCTTCTTCAACAACTATCGTCCTCAGTTCTACTTCCGTACCACCGACGTGACCGGCGTCATCTCCCTGCCCGAAGGCGTTGAGATGTGCATGCCCGGCGACAACGTGGTCATGAACGTTGAGCTGATCACCCCCATCGCCATTGAGAAGGGCCTGCGTTTCGCTATCCGTGAGGGTGGCCGTACCGTGGGTTCCGGCGTTGTTACCGAGATCGAGGAGTAATTCCTTTTATCAGCAGGAAAGGGCAGAGCTGCGGCTTTGCCCTTTCTGCTATTCGTACCGTTGGAAAAAACTGGACCCGTTAGTCTGTGATGCGGGTCCCACCGGGAAAGGAGCGAACAATGCCTGACAATGAAGCCCTGACCACCGGCGCCCAGACCGCGGTAAGCAACCTGACCGCCAACGGCTGGCAGGGGGCTCTGAAGCTGGTGATCCTTGCGGTGGTGCTGTTCATCATCTGCATGATCATCAAGAGCGTCCTGCTGCGGGTCCTGGAGAAGGGCCTGTCCAAGAGCAACAAGATCGAGAAGAGCTTCCATACCTTCATCCACAGCGCGGTGAACATCGTCCTCTGGTTCGTCACCGCCATGATCGTCTGCCAGTCCCTGGGCATCAACCTGACGGTGCTGGTGGCCCTGGTGAGCATCATCGGCCTGGCTCTGTCCCTGTCCGTCCAGGACAGCCTGGCCAACCTGGCCGGCGGCATCACCATCCTGGCCACCCAGCCCTTCAAGGTGGGTGACTTCATCGAGATCGGCGGCACCGCCGGCACCGTGGAGCAGATCGGTATGGTCCACACCAAGCTCAACACCCTGGACAACCGCCGGGTGATCCTGCCCAACGGCACGGTCATCGGCTCCGAGGTCCAGAACTATTCCACCCTGCCCCAGCGCCGGGTGGACCTGGCCATCTCCGCCCCCTTCAACGTGCCTGTCCAGCAGGTCAACCAGATCATCGAAGGGGTCATGAACGCCCATGCCAAGGTCCTGAAGGACCCCGCCCCCTTCGTCCGGGCGGAGAAGTTCGGCGAGAAGGGCATGGACTACACCGTTCGGGCCTGGTGCCAGAACGCGGATTACTGGGACGTTTACTTCGATCTCACCGAGCAGATCAAGGCGGCCCTGGACCAGGCGGGCATCGCGGTCCCCTGCGGCAAGATGGCCGTGGAGGTCCAGAACGCCGGCAACTGATTCCATTCCAACGAAGCGGCCGGGGCGTGGAGGCTGTCCTTCACGCCCCTTTGCTTTGCCCGGTGGACGTTCCCTGGGGATAGGCCAATCCCTGGGTGAACCCGTCCCCCTGGCTGCAGAAGACCTCCCCGCCGATGATGGTTTTCTTATACACCAGCAGGCAGGCCCACACGTCCTGGCGGAGGCCGGGATAGTTGGACACGGCGTAGGTGTACCGCTTCACCGTCTTCCCGGCGTAGGCGGTCAGGTCGAAGCCCTGGCTCTTCTGGAGGGCCAGGTAGTCGTCGTAGGAGGCGTCAAAGGTCTCCGGGATCAGGACCTCCTCCACGGAGGCAGGCTCCTCCCCGGTGATCCAGCCCCACTTCTGGAGGTAGGCCACCCGGTCCTCATTGGAGCGGATCCCGGCGGGGTCCGCCCGGACCTGGGCGGCGGTCTGGGCGTCCCGGGCCTCCCGAGCCACCCCTGCGCCGGCCCCCAGGACCCCCACCGCGGCGGCGGCCAGGATCATCCACAGAAACAGGCGGCGGGGACGGACTTTTTTGGCAACGATCAGCATAATGACCTCTCCTTTCCGGGTCTCCGGCGGCAGCCGGCGGGCATCGGTTACTGGAAGCCTATGCCCGGCGGGGGAGAGATAGAACCGAGGAGGAGACCATGGAACGACTGGACAAGCTTCTGGCGGCCACCGGCCGGTGGTCCCGGAAGGAGGCAAAGGCCCTGGTGAAGGCCGGCCGGGTGCTGGTGGACGGCGCGCCGCCCAAAGGCCCCGAGGACAAGGTGGACCGGGCGCAGACCGTCACCGTGGACGGCCAGCCCATCTCCACCCGGAAGTACACCTATGTGATGCTCCACAAGCCCGCCGGGGTGGTCTCCGCCACCGAGGATCCCCGAGAGCGGACGGTCCTCTCCCTTTTGCCCCCGGAGCTCCGCCGGATCGGCCTGGCCCCGGTGGGGCGGCTGGACAAGGACACCGAGGGTCTTCTCCTGCTGACCAACGACGGTCCCCTGGCCCACAAGCTCCTGGCCCCCGTCCGCCATGTGGATAAGGTGTACTACGCTGAGGTGGACGGGTCCCTCACCCCCGAGGACCGGGAGGCCTTCCGGGCGGGGATGACCCTGGCCGACGGCACCCAATGCCTGCCGGCGGAGCTGGAGCCCCTGGAGGAGCCCGGCCGGTGCCTGGTGACCCTCCGGGAGGGGAAATACCACCAGGTCAAGCGGATGCTGGCTGCCCGGGGCAAGCCGGTGACCTACCTCAAGCGGCTTTCCATGGGTCCTTTGGCCCTGGACCCGGCCCTGCCTGCCGGGGCATGGCGGCTGCTGAAAGACGGCGAAATCGCCGCATTCGAGGAATAAATACGACGTTTTCGGCGTTTTTCACAAAAAATCATGAAAAAACTATTGAAATCACTCCCTGGACTCGATATAATATATGCCACGAATCATCAGTTGCCCAGGCGAGATTATAGGGCTCTGCCCCTCCGCAGGGGCGCGGGGAGCGGAAGCTGTCCGCGTTCCGGATCGTCCCGCCGGTCTGAGCAGGAATCTGGGAGGAATCAGTATGTCAAGCAGAGTGTTTCAAAGCATCGTGCTCCAAATGAAGGAGTGCACCGACCGTGTGATCGGCGTCATCGACGACCAGGGGACCGTGGTCTCCTGCAACCAGCTCACCTGGATCGGAGAAAAGTGGGAGGGGGCGGCCTCCGCCCTGAACGTCAATGAGTCCGCGGTGATCATCTACGGGGACAAGACCTTCAAGCCCCTGGCCAGCCGCAGCTCCCATTTCGACTACGCCGCCTTTGTCCAGGGCAGCGACGAGCAGGCCCGGCTCATCTGCTCCATGGTCACCGTGGCCCTCAACAGCGCCAAGACCTATTACGAGGAGAAGTACGACAAGACCGCCTTCGTCAAGAGCATCATTTCCGACAACATCCTCCTGGGCGACATCTACGTCCGGGCCAAGGAGCTCCACTTCGCCTCCGAGGCCCAGCGGGCCGTCTTCCTGGTCCGCCAGGTGGGCTCGGCGGAGATCGCCGCGGTGGACGTGGTCCAGAATATGTTCTCCGACGGCCAGGAGGACTTCGTCATCTCCATCAACGAGACCGACATCGCCGTCATCAAGATGCTGGCCGACGGCGACAGCAAAGAGATCTACAAGATCGCCAAGAGCATCGAGGACAACCTGACCCAGACCCTGAAGATCAAGACCACCATCGGCATCGGCACCGTGGTGGGCCACATCCGGGACCTGGCCCGGGCCTACAAGGAGGCCGGGGTGGCCATCGACGTGGGCAAGGTGTTCGACACCGAGAAGACCATCATCAACTATGAGAACCTAGGCATCGGCCGCCTGATCTATCAGCTCCCCACGGTGATGTGCGAGATGTTCCTCCAGGAGGTCTTCAAGAAGAACCCCATCGACGCCCTGGACCAGGAGACCCTGTTCACCATCAACAAGTTCTTCGAGAACAACCTGAACGTGTCCGAGACCGCCCGGAAGCTCTTCGTCCACCGGAACACCCTGGTGTACCGCCTGGAGAAGATCAAGAAGCTCACGGGTCTGGACCTGCGGGAGTTCGACGACGCCATTACCTTCAAGGTGGCCCTGATGGTCAAGAAGTATCTGGTCTCCCGGGGCATCGAGTCTTAACAGGGGAGACCATCAGAACGGAAGCAGCAACCCGACGGATCCTTAACGGAACAGGACGGCGCGCAGGTTTCGCTGCGCGTGTCCTTTTGTGAAGGAGTGTTATTTTGATCCGACTTACCAATGTACACAAGGAATTTGAAAACGGGACCAAGGCTCTGAAGGGCGTCAGCATGCAGATCGACGACGGCGAGTTTGTCTTTCTGGTGGGTCCCTCGGGCTCCGGCAAGTCCACCATCATCCGCCTGATCACCGGCGAGCTGGAGGCGACCTCCGGCCGGCTCATGGTCAACGGCTACAACCTCAGCGACATCAGCGTCCAGCAGATCCCCCTTATGCGGCGGACGCTGGGGGTGGTGTTCCAGGACTTCCGCCTTATCGAGAAGAAGACGGTGGCAGAGAACTTGGAGGTGGCCATGCGGGCCGCCGGCGCCACCGCCCGGGAGATCGGGCGGCGGGTGCCCTACATCCTGGGGCTGGTGGGCCTGGAGGGGAAGGAGCACATGCTCCCCACCCAGCTCTCCGGCGGCGAGCAGCAGCGCGTCGCCATCGCCCGGGCCCTGGCCAACAACCCCAGCGTGATCATAGCCGACGAGCCCACGGGCAACCTGGACCCGGACCGCTCCCTGGAGATCATGTCCCTGCTGGAGAAGATCAACGACATGGGCACCACCATCCTGGTGGTCACCCACGAGCGGGAGCTGGTCAACCGCTTCGGCAAGCGGGTGGTGGCCATCGAGAGCGGCAGGCTCATCAGCGACGCAGCGGGAGGATATTACAGAAATGGAAGGTAATCAGGCATTGTATCATCTCCGGGAGGGCTTCCGGAGCATCTTTACCCATGGGCTCATGTCCTTCGCCTCGGTGTGCATGATCGTGGCCTGTCTGCTCATCATGGGCTCCTTCTCTCTGGTGGCGGTCAACGCCAACTCCATGCTCACGGACCTGGAGCGGGACAACGAGATCCTGGCTTATGTGGACGATGACTTTACCGATCCGGAGAGTCTCCAGAGCCGCATCGAGGCCATCCCCAACGTGACCTCCGCCACCTTTATCAGCAAGGCCCAGGCCATGGCGGAGTTCAAGTCCCAGCAGGACGACCCCTCCCTCTTTGAGGATCTGCCCAGCAACACCCTCCGGGACCGCTACCAGATCCACATCGATGACATCGAGCAGATGGAGGAGACCGTTAAGCTCATCGGCAACGTGTCGGGCATCGCCCGGGTCCAGGCGGCCCTGGAGATCGCCGACGGCTTCGTCATGGTGCGGAACGTGGCCTCCGCCATCGCCATCATCCTGGTGGTGATGCTGGTGGTCATCTCCGTCTTCATCATCTCCAACACCATCCGGCTGGCAACCTTTACCCGCCGGGATGAGATCGCCATCGTCAAGATGTGCGGGGCCACCAACTGGTTCATTCGCTGGCCCTTCATGATCGAGGGCGTGATCTTGGGCCTGGTGGGGGCGGTCATCGCCTTCTTCGTCCAGTGGGGCATTTACGGCCTTCTGGGCCGGGCCATGGCCAACAGCGGCATCCTCTCCCTCATCGACACCATCCCCTTTACCAACATGGCCGGGACGGTGCTGCTGGTCTTCCTGGCGGTGGGCTTTGTCATCGGCGCCGGCGGTTCCGCGCTGGCCATCCGTAAGTTCCTGAAGGTGTGAGGAGGATCGAACTATGAGCAAACAGAAGAAGTACAGAGACCCCCAGAAGTTCCAGAAGCGCTTCGCCGCGGTGGTGGCCATCGTCCTCTGCCTGGCGCTGGTGCTGTCCCTGGTGGCGGGACTCCTGGCCTACTAAAACCAAACCATCCGGGGAAGCGGCTGCGGGCCGCTTCCCCTTTTTCCCGGGAAGGGAGGTTTCCGTGAAGAAGAAAATACCCCTGTGGGGGGCCCTGGCCGCCTGCGTCCTCTGCGTCCTGGCGGGGGGACTGCTGGTCATCGGGGTCCTCCGGCTGACCCTGGGGGCCGAGGGCATCGCCCTCCTTCAGACCCAGGCCCTGATCCAGACCCGGTTTGTGGGGGACTATGACCCTGTGGAGGTCCACCAGGCCGCCGAGACCGCCATGGTGGACGCCCTGGGGGACCGGTGGTCCTACTACCTGACCCCCCAGCAGCTCCAACAGACCGCGGATACCCGGAACAACAGCTATGTAGGCGTCGGGATCACCATCGAGGACGTGGAGGAGGGCCTGCTGATTACCGTGGTCAACCCCGACGGCCCCGCCCAGAAGGCCGGGGTCCTGCCCGGGGAGATCATCACCGCCGTGGATGGCGCCCCCGTCCCCCCGGGGAACCGGGACGAATCCATCGACGCCATTCGAGGTGAGTCCGGCACGTCGGTGGTCCTGGAGCTCCTGGATGAGGCCGGCGCCCGGCGGGAGGTCACCGTCACCCGGGGGGCTGTCCGGGTGATCTCCGCCCGGTGGGAGATGCTGGAGGACGACGTGGCCCTGCTGACCATCGCCAACTTCTACACCGGGGCGGCGGACCAGGCGGCGCGCTGCCTGGAGGAGCTCCGGGAGGCGGGGGCAAGGGCCCTGGTTATCGACGTGCGCAACGACCCCGGGGGCTACGTCACCGAGCTCACCGATATCCTGGACCAGCTCCTTCCCGAGGGGGATATCTTCCGGATCACGTCCTTTACCGGGCATGAAAAGGTGTATACCTCCGGCCCCTCCTGCGTGGACCTGCCCATGGCGGTGCTGGTCAACGAGAACAGCTACAGCGCCGCGGAGCTTCTCGCCGCCCAGATTCATGAGACCACCGGGGCCCCCCTGGTGGGGACCCGGACCACGGGAAAGGGCTATTCCCAGAACCTCTACCGCCTCCGGGACGGCGGGGCGGTGAACCTCTCTTCCGCCCGGTATTTCACCGGCGGCGGCACCTCCCTCATCGGTACCGGCCTGGTCCCGGACCCCTATGTTGGCCTGAACTACTATCGCCAGTTGGACCTGCTCACGGGCCGGCTGGACCACGCGAAGGACGGCCAGCTCCAGGCGGCGCTGACCGTTCTGGACTTGGAGGTGGGTACTTGACAGACCGCCCCGGATTCCGTATAATACTATGACGTATGTTTTGTGACTCACAGACTCAACCTATTGATATTTACATAGAAGACTAACGGTTAGGAAGGTGCATTGACCATGGCCAAAGAATATCGCATCAGCGCCGAGCGGCTGGAGGAGCTCAAGCAGGAGCTGACCTACCTCAAGACGGTCCGGGAAAAGGAAGTGGCGGAGCTCATCAAGGAGGCCCGCTCCTTCGGCGATCTGTCGGAGAACAGCGAGTATGACGAGGCGAAAAACGAGCAGGGCAAGCTCTACTCCCGGATGGCGGAGCTGGAGGAGATCCTGAGCAACTATACCCTCATCGAGGATGCCGAGCGCAGCGCGGACATGATCCACGTGGGCACCACCGTGGTGGTGCGGGATCTGGAGTTCGACGAGGAGCTGACCTATGAGATCGTAGGCTCCCAGGAGGCCGATCCTATGAACGGCCGGATCTCCGAGGAGTCCCCCTTCGGCCGGGCCCTCCTGGGCCGGAAGATCGGGGAAGAGGTCATCGTAGAGGCCCCCGCCGGAAACATCAAGTACCAGATCCTGAAGATCGAGCGGTAAGTTCCGTTGAGAGAACAGTAGATACAGTAAGGAGCGCTGACAATGGCAGAGAAGAAGAACCAGGAAACCAACCAGGCCCCGGAGCAGGACCTTTCCCAGATCCTGAAGGTCCGCCGGGAAAAGCTCAAGACCCTCCAGGAGGCGGGCAAGGACCCCTTCACCCAGACCAAGTACGAGGTCACCGCCACCGCCGGTCAGATCAAGGAAAACTTTGACGCCATGGAAGGCCAGGCGGTCTCCGTGGCAGGCCGGCTCATGTCCAAGCGGGGCATGGGCAAGGTGAGCTTCTGCGATATGCAGGACAAGACCGGCCGCATCCAGCTCTACGCCCGGAAGGACGAGATGGACGAGCAGGTCTACAGCGAGTTCAAGAAGTACGACATCGGCGACATCGTCGGCGTGGAGGGCGAGGTCTTCCGCACCCAGCGGGGGGAGATGAGCGTCCGCTGCAAGAACGTCACCCTTCTGGCCAAGTCCCTGCGCCCCCTGCCGGAGAAGTTCCACGGTCTCACCGACAAGGAGCTTCGGTACCGCCAGCGGTATGTGGATCTCATCGTGAACCCCGACGTGCGGAAAAACTTCGAGCTGCGCTCCAAGTTCATCAAGCACGTCCGGGACTATATGGACTCCCTGGGCTACATCGAGGTGGAGACCCCAGTGCTCAACACCATCTCCGGCGGCGCTACCGCCCGGCCCTTCATCACCCACCACAACGCCTTGGACATTGACATGTACATGCGCATCGCCACGGAGCTCCCCTTAAAGCGGCTCATCGTGGGCGGCATGGAGCGGGTCTATGAGATCGGCCGCATCTTCCGCAACGAGGGCATGGACACCCGCCACAACCCCGAGTTCACCACCATCGAGCTCTACCAGGCCTACGCCGACTTCCACGACATGATGGACATCGCCGAGGGCGTGCTGTCCACCGCCGCGGAAAAGCTCCTGGGCACCTACCAGGTGGAATGGCTGGGGGAGAAGATCGACCTGACCCCCGGCTGGCCCCGGCTCACCATGGCCGAGGCGGTGAAGAACGTCACCGGCCTGGACTTCATGGCCGAGCCCGACGACGCCAAGGCGGTGGCCATGGCCAAGTCCATCGGCGTGGAGCTGCCTGAGACGGCGGACCCCACCTGGGGCAACGCCCTCTATGAGTGCTTCGACCAGAAGGTGGAGGAGACCCTGATCCAGCCCACCTTCATCACCATGTACCCCGTGGAGGTCTCCCCCCTGGCCAAGCGCAGCCCCTCCGACCCCCGCCTCACCGAGCGGTTTGAGTTCTTCATCTGCCGCAGCGAGCTGGGCAACGCCTTCTCCGAGCTCAACGACCCCATCGACCAGAAGGAGCGCTTCCAGAAGCAGGTGGAGATGCGGGAGAAGGGCGACGACGAGGCCGGCATGATGGACGAGGACTACATCAACGCCATGGAGTACGGCATGCCCCCCACCGGCGGCATGGGCATCGGCATCGACCGCTGCGTCATGATGCTCACCGGCACCGATTCCATCCGGGATGTGATCCTGTTCCCCACCATGAAGCCCCTGGACTGACCCGATCCATCATACATACAAAAAATGCCTCCGCTGGATTCCTTTCAGCAGAGGCATTTTTGAACCATACAGCGCCGCAGAGAATATCTCCGCGGCGCTGTTTTGATCCGTCTATGCAGATGGCAGGACGATCATTCCTTCTTCTGGGCCTGCAGCAGGTCCCGGATCTCGGTGAGGAGCTTCTCCTCAGCGGAGGGCTCGGGATCGGGCTCCGGCTCCTCTTCCTTCTTCTTCTCCATCTTCTTCCGGGCGGTGTTGATGGCCTTGATGACGCAGAAGACCACCAGAGCCACCAGGATGAAGTTGATGATGGTGCCGATGAAGGTGCCGATGCCGATGACCACGGCCTCCTGGACCACCTCGCCGGCGCCGTCCACAACGGCCTCCTTCAGGGTGATGTTCAGGGACTCGGGGTTCAGGCCGCCGAAGAGCATGCCGATGAGGGGCATGACCACGTCGTTGACCAGGGAGTTGGTGATGGCGCCGAAGGCGGTGGCGATGATGACGCCGACTGCCATATCCATCACGTTGCCGCGGCTGATGAATTCCTTAAATTCCGCGATGAAGCCTTTCTTTTCTTCCATAGAACGATCTCTTCCTTTCCTTATATGATTTGACGCTCGCATGAAGGAGTTTTTCCGCGAGGTCCAACGGATTCATACGATGGGTACAGTGTATCAAAAAGCGGAGAAAAGTGCAAGAGGCGGCGGGATCTTTTTTCCGCACCGGATCGGGTCCGGAGGCCGTCCGGCCTTTGAAAAGGGGGCGGAATCGGACAAATTTTTTCAAACTGCGGTGGAATTTCACGATTTTCATTGTATCCCATTGGTAAATCATGTATAATACAAACAGTATCTCACCAATCAGGGGCCAATGCCCCGTGAAGCCTGAAAGGAGCGAATACCTATGGGACTGATCAAAGCCATCGCTGGAGCCGCCGGCGGCGTTCTGGCCGACCAGTGGAAAGAATACTTCTATTGTGAAGCGCTGGAAGCCGAAGTGCTGATGACCAAAGGCCTCAAGCGGGTCTCCGGCCGTTCCTCCAACACCAAGGGCAGCGACAACATCATCTCCAACGGCTCCGTCATCGCCGTGGCCGACGGCCAGTGCATGATCATCGTGGAGCAGGGCAAGGTGGTGGACCTGTGCGCCGAGCCCGGCGAGTACGTCTATGATTTCTCCACCGAGCCCTCCATCTTCTGCGGAAGCCTGAGTCAGGGCATCAAGGATGTGTTCAAGAACATCGGCAAGCGTTTCACCTTCGGCGGCGAGCCGCCCAAGGACCAGCGGGTGTATTACTTCAACACCAAGGAGCTGGTGGGCAACAAATACGGCACCGCCGCCCCCGTTCCCTTCCGGGTGGTAGACGCCCGGATCGGTCTGGACGTGGACATCGCCGTGCGCTGCTTCGGCGAATACAGCTACCGCATCACCAACCCCATCCTCTTCTATACCAACATCGCCGGCAACGTGGGCGATTACTATACCCGGGAGAATCTGGACAGCCAGATGAAGACCGAGCTCCTCACCGCCCTCCAACCCGCCTTTGCCAAAATCTCCGAGATGGGCATCCGCTACTCCGCCGTGCCCGGCCACGCCCAGGAGCTGGGGAACATCCTCAACGAGGAGCTCTCCGCCAAGTGGCGGGACCTCCGTGGCATTGAGATCGTATCCTTCGGCGTCTCCAGCCTGAAGGCCAGCGAGGAAGACGAGAAGATGATCAAGGAGCTCCAGCGCAACGCCGCGCTGCGGGATCCCACCATGCTCAACGCCCACCTGGCCGGGGCCGCCGCCTCCGCCATGCAGACCGCCGCCGCCAACGAGAACGGCGCCGCCATGGGCTTCATGGGCATGGGCATGGTCGGCAACATGGGCATGGGCATGGCCGGGAACCTGTCCCAGCAGCAGATCCAGGCCCAGCAGATGATGCAGCAGCAGCAAATGAACCAGCAGATGGGCCAGCAGCCCACGCCGCCTCCCGCGGGACCCGCCGGCGGTGTGGCCCCCGCCGCGCCGGCCGCCCCAGCCGCCGACGCCTGGACCTGCCCCGCCTGCGGCACCCAGGGCATCACCGGGAAGTTCTGCCCCGAGTGCGGCGGCAAGAAGCCCGCCCCCCAGATCCCCTTCGATGCCAACGGCTGGACCTGCGCGGCCTGCGGCACGGTGAACAAGGGCAAGTTCTGCGCCGAGTGCGGCGCCAAGAAGCCCGAGGGCGTGCCCAAGTATAAATGTGACAAGTGCGGCTGGGAGCCCGCCGATCCCACCAAGCCGCCCAAGTTCTGCCCCGAGTGCGGAGACCCCTTTGACGAGAACGATCTGACCACCTGATCACAGGAAAAATTTGACGATAAAAGGAGGTGGGTCCATGGCGGACCAAGTCGTAAACTATCAATGCCCGTCCTGCACCGGACCGCTCCATTTTGACAGCGCCACCGGAAAGCTGGCCTGCGATTTCTGCGGCAGCGTTTTTGAGGTGGCGGAGATCGAGGCTCTGTACGCCCAGAAGGAGGAACAGGCCTCCACGACCTTCCAGAAGGAGGAGGCCAAAAAGGAGGAGCAGGCCGCCCAGGTATCCGATGTCCCGGAAGGGGAGTGGGGCTACAGCGGCGACGCCGACTGGGGGGCCGACGGGGCCGGGATGAAGGCCTACAGCTGCCCCTCCTGCGCCGCTGAGCTCATCTGCGACGCCACCACCGCAGCCACAAGCTGCCCCTACTGCGGCAACCCCACCATCGTCCCCGGTCAGTTTGCCGGGACCTTCAAGCCCGATTTCGTCCTGCCCTTCAAGCTCAAGAAGGAGGACGCCGTCCGGGCCCTGAAAAAGCACTACGAGGGCAAGCCCCTCCTGCCCAAGGCCTTTTCCGAGGAGAACCACGTCCAGGAGATCAAGGGCGTCTACGTCCCCTTCTGGCTCTTCAACGGCGAGGTGGACATTGACATGGATATGGACGCCTCCAGCGACAACAGCTACGAGCAGTTCAACGAGCGGATCACCGAGACCAAGCACTACCGGCTCCACCGGGAGGGCACCGTGGCCTTCGAGCGGATTCCCGCCGACGGCTCCTCCAAGATGCCCGACGACTACATGGACTCCATCGAGCCCTTTGACTACGGGGACCTCAAGCCCTTCTCCGTGGCCTACCTGCCGGGCTTCCTGGCGGAAAAGTACGACGTTCCCGTGGAGGAATGCGCCGCCCGGGCCGACGAGCGGGCCCGGAACACCGCCCGCCAGGCGGTGATCAACAGCGCGGGCTTCGTCAACGCCACCCCCGTCCGGGAGGAAATGGACCTGCGCCGGGGAAAGGTGGACTACGCCCTGCTGCCGGTGTGGATGCTCAGCACCCGGTATGAGGGGAAGAACTATCTCTTCGCCATGAACGGCCAGACCGGCAAGATGGTGGGCGACCTGCCCTCGGACAGCAAGCGGTGGTGGGAGCACTTTATCAAGTTCGCCATCCCCTCCACGGCGGTGGTGTCCGCTATCCTGTTTGCCCTGACCAAGCTTCTGATGTAAGGAGGGGAGACCATGAAACGAATCTTTGCATTGGTTCTGGCGGCCCTTCTCTGCCTGGCCCTGGCTCTGCCCCTGGGGGCGTTGGCCGCCTCAGACTATGATTTGGCCTATGACGCCACCGACGTCATGGACGGCGGCTACATGAACGCCCTGGGCACCGATACCTTCCATCGCCTCACCGAGGCCCTGGGGGTCCAGGTCCGGACGGACATCGTCACCAGTCTGGAGGACCGCACCATTGAGGACTACGCCCAGGCCTACTACAACGCCTATGATTACGGCTATGGGGAGACCAAGAGCTGTATCAACCTGATGATCCAGACCCACATGGACGGGGACAGCCTGGTCTTTGACGACTACTTCCTCTTCCTGGCCGGGGGCGCGGAGTATGTGATCACTCCCGACGACCAGGCCAATTTGGAGAGCGTGCTGGACAGCAGCCTCAACGCCGAGGCCTTCGCCGGAGACCTGACCCAGGACGTGATGGCCTGCGAGAACGGCCTGGCGGCCTACGCCGGTTACCTGGCCGAGCTCTCCGGCGACAGCTCCATTGTCCCTCCCGCGGTGCCTGACGCCACGGCCGGGGAGTCCGTGGAGGCCGCTGCCGCAGAGGAAGAGACCCCCATGCTGATCTCCGCCCAGACGGAGGTCCCCGCCGGCGGCTACGTGGTGGACCAGGCGGGCATCCTGTCTGAGGATGAGCGGGCCCAACTGGATCAGATGGCCGCCGAGGCCTCCGCAAAGTACGACAGCGGCGTGTACATCGTCACCGTCGACGACTACCGGGACTTCAGCACCGAGAGCCCCTATGAGGCCGCCAAGGCCATCTATAACCAGGGGGGCTTCGGCCTGGGGGCGGACCAGAGCGGCGCCATGCTCCTGCTGAGCATGAACGACCGGGACTACGCCTACATCGCCCGGGGTGAGTTCGGCAACTACGCCTTCACCGACTACGGCAAGGCCCAGTTGGAGGAGGAGTTCCTGGACAACTTCCGCAATGACGACTGGTACGGCGGCTTTCAGGACTTCATCACCGAGTCCGACTACTACATGAGCCAGGCTGATGCGGGGACGCCCATCGACGTGCCCGTGAAGGAGCCTGTGCCCACCGGCACCGCCGTGGCGGGCTCCGTGGGCGTGGGGGCTGCGGTCTCCTGCGCCGGCTCTGCCATCCGGTGCAGCGGTCTGAAGAAAAAGATGAAATCCGTCAAGACCAAGGCCGACGCCACCCAGTACATGGCGGCGGGCTTCGCGGGCGTGGCCGGGGGCCTGATCCTGCGGGCCTCCACCGACCAGTTTATCAACACCACCGTCACCCGGGTGCCCATCCGTGTGGACAACGACAACCACAAGGGCGGCTGGAGCGGCGGCACCACCATCGACAGCGGCGGCTTCTCGGGACACAGCGGGAAGTTCTGACCGCGGGTCATCAGGGAAAGGAGAGAGCGTCCGTATGAAAAAGATCATTGCCCTGCTCCTGTCCGCCCTGATGCTGGCCTCGGTGGCCAGCGTCACCGCGGGCGCGGCGGGGGAGTATCCCTTCACCGACGTGTCGGAGGACCACCCCGCCCGGGAGGCTATCCAGTACCTCTACGAGCTGGACCTGATGAAGGGCGTGGGCGACGGAATCTTCGCCCCCGGTTCCTACTACACCCGGGCCATGTTCGTCACCATGCTGGGGCGCATGGAGGGGGTAGACACGGCCCAATACCCCGGCTCCGCCTTCCAGGATGTGGACCCCAAGAGTCCCTCCCTGGGCTGGGCGGCCCCCTACATCAACTGGGCCGCTGAGAGCGATATCGTCAAGGGCGTCGGCAGCGGGAAATTCAGCCCCAACGGTATCATCACCGAGGAGCAGTACTGCGCCATCGTTTGCCGGTATCTGGACTTCAAGGGGTACGACTTTCCCGGCGCGCCCATCTGGAAGCCGGAGATCGCCGACGCCAGTGACATCAGCACCTGGGCGTTGCCCAGTGTGGTCAACATGGTCTACTACAATCTGTCCCTTCTGACGAGAGAGGGATATTTCCTGCCCCAGAATCGGATGAACCGGGGCGACATCGCCTACGTCTTCGCGGACCTGTACTATATGCTGGAAAACGACGTCTGTCCCAGCCTGGTCTATGACCCGGCCACCTTCGGCGACCTGGAGGAGGAGGATTTCGTCAACCTGACCCGTCAGGCGGCGGCCTATCTGGGCAACTGGTTCTACTTCAACAGCTACTGTGACCCGTCGGACAACGTCACCACCGGCTACGGGATCTACGACAGGGTCATCAATCCCTATTTCCACACCAAAAAGGACGTGGTGGAGCAGGGCTACCGCTTCTTCCTCTTCGATGTGTCCCAGCAGATGAAGGAGGAGAAGAACATCCTGGAGCAGGGCATGGAACTCTACCTCTCCGAAACAGAGGGCCTGGGCGGATTTATGATCGACCGGGCGGTCATGGACCTGGATACGGAGAGCGAAGGCTATGAGGTAACCTTCACCTATTACGCGGGAGATGAGGTCATGGGCAGCCAGACCACCCACCTGCGGTTCGACCAGAGCATGGGCCGCTGGGTCTTTACCGACCTGATCTACCCGGACCTGGCGGTGATCGACATCCAGGTCAACTGGGGCTGAGCCCCTGATTTACGGCAAAGGAGGAAGGAACATGGGTTTATTCGGCAAGAAAAAGGAATGCGATTTCTGCGGCGGCGAGATCGGCCTGCTGGGCAACCGCAAGCTGGAGGACGGCAATATGTGCAAGGCCTGTGCGGCCAAGCTCTCCCCATGGTTCTCCGGCCGGGACCGGAAGAAGAGCACCGTGGCGGAAATCGGCCAGCAGCTCCAGGCCCGGGAGGCCAACCGCCAGGCGGTGGCGTCCTTCCAGAACACCCGGACCCTGGGGGCGGACTACTACATGGTCTACCTGGACGATAACCAGGGAAAATTCATGGTCACAGAGAAGTCAAACCTCCGGGAGGCCAACCCCGACGTTCTGGACATCGCTTCGGTGACCTCCGCCAAGCTGGAGGTCAGCGACTTCCGCCATGAGGAGAAGATGCGGGGGGCCGACGGCAAGGAGGTCAGCTACAACCCGCCCCGGTACCGCTACACCTATGACTTCTATGTGAAGGTCACCCTGAACCACCCCTATGTGGACGATATGCGCTTCAAGCTCAACCGGAACAGCGTGGAGGTCTACAGCCAGGGCAGCGCCGGGGGCTTCTTCGGCAACCAGTCCAACCCCGGCAATTACGACCCAATTTGCCAGCAGTATCAGCAGTTGGGCAGCCAGATCGTGGCCGCCCTCACCGGCCAGACCGGGATGCAGCGGGGCGCGGGCCAGCAGCAGATGGGCTATGGCGCCCCCATGGGCGGCTACCAGCAGCAGCCCATGATGGGCCAGCAGGGCTATGGGATGCAGCAGGGGTACCAGCAGCCCCCCATGGGGCAGCAGGGCTACGTCCAGCAGCAGGGGTACCAGCAGCCCATGGGGCAGCAGGGTTACGTCCAGCAGCAGGGGTACCAGCAGCCCATGGGGCAGCAGGGCTACGTCCAGCAGCAGGGCTATCAGCAGCCCGTGAACCAGCAGGGCTATGGCCAGCAGCCCGCGGGGCAGAACATCCCCAACGCCGCCGGCGTTCTGGCGGGGAAGGGCCTGTCCATGGTGACCTGCCCCTTCTGCGGCAGCACGGTGAACCCCGGCCGGTTCTGCGAGGCCTGCGGCGGGA
>CACZKM010000008.1 GCA_902781745.1 Oscillospiraceae bacterium | reverse complement strand
GGTCGTGCCGTTGTCGGCGGAGTATTCCATAGAGGTCGTAATATTAGCGTTTGAGAGCGTGCTCTTGCCGTTTGAGGGGCTGAACGTGCAATCTGCCTGTGCAATGTCGGGCTTTTCTGCGGCAGATTTGGCGACCTCCACCTTTGCTGTAAAGGTCACGGTGTCCTGATAGGTGCCTGCGGGCTTGGTGCTGTAATCCTCCACGATGATGCCCATAGCTTTGTTTGTTGCGGTGTCGCTCAGACTATCAAAAGTCCAAGAGGTGGTAGCCTCCGTATCTGTGGACGCGGTTGCCAGCGTGTAGCCCACTTCATTGTTGCCCGATTTGAGCTTAAAGCTATTTTCGGAGCTTGCGGTCACGGTCAGCTTCTTGCCGCTGGCCAGCGTACCCGTGGCGCTGATGCCGCCCGTGGCGTTCCAGCCGCTGTTGGCAACGCTCAGCGTGGACGGGATGGTGAGGGTGTAGGTGCTGGTGTCTCCGTCCGCCGCCAGCGCCGGGGACGAGAATGCCGGGAGCAGTCCCAGCGTCAGCGCGCCCGCGAGGGCGAGGGAAAAGATTCTCTTCTTGATCTTCATAAAATGTTTACCTCCATTTGTTGTTTTTGAATATAAAGAAACCGCCGAACCTGACAGGGTATACTAACCCCGTCAAATCCGACGGTTATCCATCACGAATGTTGTATTCCGTTTCAAACGCAAAAAGGGCGCAGTTAGCCTCTGCTCTGCTCTGCTCTGCTCTGCTCTGCTCTGCTCTGCTCTGAGGAGCGTAGGTCTATTCCCCATGGCTGTCAAGCCCTTTCCTGCATTCTTTCCACTGGTTTCCTTTGATTATACCAGACGCCGGGGCCCTTTGCAAGACGGGGCGAAGAAAAAAGGCCTGCCGCGCGCGGGGACAAAACGTCTTGCAAATGGAGGGAGCAGGCGGTATACTGGGGGAAATCACTCCATGAAAAGCGAGGACACACGCCATGCTGCACACCATCACCATCATCGGCCTGGGGGCCATGGGCATCCTCTTCGGCGACGCCGCCGTGAAGCACCTGGGTCCGGACCGCGTCCGCTTCCTGGCCGACGGGGACCGGCTGGACCGCTATCGGAAGGAGGGGGCCTTCTGCAACGGGGAGAAATGCGACTTCCGCTTCTCCGACGGGACCGACGGGCCGGCGGAGCTGCTGGTCTTCGCCGTGAAGTCCCCCGACCTGGCCGACGCCATGGCCCTGGCCGCCCCGGTGGTGGACGAGAACACCGTGATGATCTCCCTCCTCAACGGGGTCACCAGCGAGGAGATCCTGGAGCAGACCTTCGGCGGGGACAAGGTCCTCTACACCGTCACCCAAGGGATGGACGCCGTGCGGGTGGGGCATTCCCTGACCTACCACACCCCGGGGCAGATGTTCCTGGGCGTCCCCCAGGAGGACTACTTCGACCGGGGGGACAAGCTGGACGCCGCCCTGGACCTGCTGACCCGGGCGGGGCTCCCCTTCGTCCGGGAGGCGGACATCCTCCACCGGATGTGGTGCAAGTTCATGCTCAACGTGGGGGTCAACCAGGTGTGCATGGCCTACGAGACCAATTACGGCGGGGTCCAGCAGCCGGGGGAGCTCCGGGACCTGATGATCGCCGCCATGGACGAGGCCAGGAAGGTGGGCGCCTGCCAGGGGGTGCTGGTCACCCAGAAGGACCGGGCGGAATACCTGGCCGTCATGGACGCCCTCCATCCCGACGGCATCCCCTCCATGCGCCAGGACGGCCTGGCCCGCCGGAGGACCGAGGTGGACCTCTTCGCCGGGGCGGTGCTGGAGCTGGCCGCCCGGTACGGGATGCAGGCCCCGGTGAACCGGATGCTCTATGAGAAGATCAAGGCCATGGAAACAAGTTGGTGAATCCCTTCCACAAAGTGTTTTGGACCTCTTGGTCAAGGTTGACAAATTTCTTCCGGGAAGCATTTTCGGGCAGGACAAAACGGGAAAATTGCGGAAAAGCGATTGACATACTTCTATTTCAGTGCTATCTTTGGGGAAACCATCAAAATCACCCGTGGGGTGTATCGTGAGGCGTCGGATATGAAGCTGCTGGCCGTTACTCTGAACATGACCATCAACATTATTCCGGTACAGCTGCGGAGCGTAGTTGTACCGAAATGATGCGAAACGTGATGTCCGGAACGGATAAGCAACCCGACGATCCGAGGCCGAGCCCTATACAGGCCCGCGGATAGACGAACGTACTTATAAGCTCTTATGGGATCCGTTTTGCAACGAGGACCATAAGAGCTTTTTGTTACACAAAAACTTCATACCCCTTCCCTTTTGCAGCCCCTTCGCGGCCCACCGCCGCGCATGAAGTTTACCATCCAAAGGAAACAAGGAGGAGGAACAACCTTATGGAAATGACAGGCGCGAAGATCCTGATGGAGTGCCTGCTGGAGCAGGGCGTCGACACCGTCTTCGGCTACCCCGGCGGCACCATCCTCAACGTCTATGACGCACTCTACCACTACCAGGACCGCATCCAGCACATCCTGGTTTCCCACGAGCAGGGCGCCTCCCACGCCGCCGACGGCTATGCCCGGTCCACCGGCAAGGTGGGCGTGTGCTTCGCCACCTCCGGCCCCGGCGCCACCAACCTGGTCACCGGCATCGCCACCGCCTACATGGATTCGTCCCCGGTGGTCTTCATCACCTGCAACGTCAGCCAGAACCTCATCGGCAAGGACGCCTTCCAGGAGGTGGACATCACCGGCATCGCCATGCCCATCACCAAGTGCACCTACCTGGTCCGGGACCCCGCCGACATCGCGGACACCGTCCGGGAGGCCTTTGCTCTGGCCCGCAGCGGCCGCCCCGGCCCGGTGCTCATCGACATCGTGAAGAACGCCACCGCCGAGAAGGCCGAGTATGAGTATCTCCCCCGGGAGAAGCACACCTCCACCGGCCGCCTGGCCGGCCTCATCCGCCGGGCCCGCACCTCCAGCCTGAAAATGCCCGAGCCCAACCAGGACGACGTGAACATCCTGGTGGACATGATCGCCCAGTCCAAGAAGCCCATGCTCATCTGCGGCGGCGGCGTGGTCCGGGGCCGGGCCCACCGGGAGTTCCGGGAGTTCGCCCACCGCATCGACGCTCCCGTGGCCATCACCCTCATGGGCGGCGGCGGCATCTCCGGCACCGACGAGCTGGCCACCGGCATGATCGGCATGCACGGCTCCAAGGCCTCCAACATGGCCTGCGACGGCTGCGACCTGCTCATCGCCGTGGGCTGCCGGTTCTCCGACCGGGTGGCCCTGAAGCCCGCCACCTTCGCCCGCCAGGCCAAGATCGTCCACATCGACATCGACCGGGCGGAGATCGACAAGAACGTCCAGACCGACCACCACATCATCGGCAACGCCAAGCAGGTGCTGGAGCTCCTCAACCGGAAGGTCCCCCAGTACAACCACAGCGAGTGGAAGAAGTACGTCTTCTCCTTCCCCACCGAAACCGAGTACGACGAGAACGAATACGTCCTCACCCCCAAGCAGATCCTCAGCACCATCTCCCGGCTGAGCCCCGAGGACACCATCGTGGCCACCGACGTGGGCCAGCACCAGATGTGGGCCATCCAGCACTTCCACTTTGACTATCCCGGTCAGCTCCTGACCTCCGGCGGCTTCGGCGCCATGGGCTTCGGCCTGGGGGCCGCCATCGGGGCCAAGGTGGGCAACCCCGACAAGCACGTTATCCACATCACCGGCGACGGCTCCTTCCGCATGAACTGCAACGAGCTGGCCACCGAGGAGTTCTACAAGCTCCCCATCCTCACCTTCGTTTTCAACAACCACCGGCTGGGCATGGTCCGCCAGTGGCAGGAGCTGACCTATGACAAGCGCTTCTTCATGACCACCACCGAGCGGGGCCCCGACTTCGTCAAGCTGGCGGAGGCCTACGGCCTCAAGGGCGCCCAGGTCCACACCGTGGAGGAGCTGGAGGCCGCCATCCAGGAGGGCATGGCGGAGGCCAAGCAGGGCCGCGGCTACGTGGTGGACTGCATCATCCAGGAGGGTGAGCTGGTCCGGCCCATGGTCAGCGGCGGCATGCACATCACCGAGTTCCTGGTCAACTAAAGGAGGCAAGCGTCATGGAAGAGAAACTGCGTACCTTATCGGTCCTGGTGGAAAACGAGTCCGGCGTGCTGTCTCAGATCGCCCGGCTGTTCTCCCGGAAGGGCTTCAACATCGAGTCCCTGGCGGTGGGCACCACCGACGACCCCCATATCTCCCGCATGACCATCGAGGTCCGGGCCAATGACAACCACACGAATCTCATGTGCGCCCAGTTGTCCAAGATGGTCCCCGTCCACTCCGTCAAGCTCCTGGTCCCCGGCCACTCCATCCGCCGGGAACTGGTGCTCTATAAAGTCCGCGCCCGGAACAGCGAGGACAAGAACGAGATCATCCAGATCGCCAACATCTTCCGGGGCGCCATTATTGACGTCTCCAAGGAGACCCTGACTCTATCGGTCATCGGCGACGAGAAAAAGACCGACGCCGTCCAGGAGCTGCTGGAGGGCTTCGGCATCGTCGAGCTGGTCCGCACCGGCATGATCGCTCTGGAGCGGGGCAAGTACACCATCAACGAAGACACCAAGGAAAAAGGAGAGTTCAACTATGGCAAAGATGTATTATGAGAAGGACTGCGACCTGAGCAAGCTGGACGGCAAGAAGATCGCCATCGTGGGCTACGGCTCCCAGGGCCACGCCCACGCCCTGAACCTGCGGGATTCCGGCTGCGACGTCATCATCGGCCTGCGCCAGGGCGGCAAGAGCTGGCCCGTGGCCGAGAAGGACGGCTTCCAGGTCTATCCCGTGGCCGAGGCCACCAAGCTGGCGGATATCATCATGATCCTCATCAACGACGAGGCCCAGGCGGATATGTACAAGAAGGACATCGCCCCCAACCTCACCGCCGGCAAGGCCATCGCCTTCGCCCACGGCTTTAACATCCGCTTCCAGCAGATCCAGCCCCCCGCGGATGTGGACGTGTTCATGGCGGCCCCCAAGGGCCCCGGCCACACCGTCCGCAGCCAGTACGTGGCGGGCAAGGGCGTGCCCTGCCTGATCGCCGTGGAGCAGGACGCCACCGGCAAGGCCTATGACATTGCCCTGGCCTACATCGCCGGCATCGGCGGCGCCCGGGCGGGCATCATGGAGACCACCTTCCACGACGAGACCGAGACCGACCTCTTCGGCGAGCAGGCCGTCCTGTGCGGCGGCGTGGTGGAGCTCATGAAGCTGGGCTTCGAGACCCTGGTGGAAGCCGGCTATGAGCCCGAGAACGCCTACTTCGAGTGCATCCACGAGATGAAGCTCATCATCGACCTGATCAACAAGGGCGGCGTGGCCATGATGAACTACTCCATCTCCGACACCGCCGAGTACGGCGAGTATCTCTCCGGCACCCGGATCCTGCCCTATGAGCAGACCAAGGCCAACATGAAGGCGGTCCTCAACGACATCCAGGATGGCACCTTCGCCGGCAAGTGGATCGCGGAGAACAAGAACGGCCGGACCTTCTTCAACTCCAAGCGGGCTATGCTGGCCAAGCACCAGATGGAGACTGTGGGCGCGGAGCTGCGGAAGAATATGCTGTGGGGGGATGACTCTGACCCCGACACGGCTTCCAACTGATCCCAATTTATTCTTTCCCCCTGTGTCAAAACCCCAGGCTTGCCTTGCAGGTGAGCCTGGGGTTTTATCTTGCAGAATATAAACTATTCTGCTATAATACTATAAAAATAATACAGAGGAGGGATAACCATGCTGATCAAATCCTCTACCGCCCTTCGCAACGACTATGGAACGATTTCTTCCTTGGCCCATGAAGCGGGAGAGCCCATCTATATCACAAAAAATGGCGAAGGCGACCTTGTAGTCATGAGTATTGAGGCCTTTGAAGAGCGGGAAGAGCTTTGGCGTCTGCGGGCAAAGCTGGAGGCCGCGGACGAGAGCCGGCAACGCGGGGAACAGGGGTATCCCCTGGCAGACTCCAAGGCGCGGCTGGAGGCGCTGTTCCGCCATGGCTGAGCTAGTTATTCTGCCCCCGGCCCAGCAGGAGTTGAAGAGATTGCCCTGGTCCATCTGCACCTGTCCGGCCCCGATTCAGCCCGGAAGATCACCGATCTGATCTATGATACCCTCGGACGGGTGGAACGGTTTCCCCTCTCCGGCCATCCGGCCCGGGACCGATGGCTGGCGAAGGCAGGGTATCGTATTGTGATCGCGGGAAAGTATATCGCAGTATATCGCTTCCTGAAGAGAGAGGACCGTGTGTACGTCTATCATATCGCGCACGGTTCGAAAGAGTATCCCGTGCTGTTCAAGCGGCTGCTGAAAGAAGAAGAGACAGAACGATAGCACTAAGAAACGACCCCAGGCTTTCCCGTTGTGGAGAGCCTGGGGTTTTATTCTTCTGTGTCGTCGTCTGGGGAGTATTCGTTGCGTTCCGGGAAGTCGAGAAATTCGCTGAGGGTCATGTTGAAGGTGGTGGCGATGCAGTGGAGGGTTTTGATTCCGGGGCTGTGAACAGTACCTTGAATAATTCAGGACAGGCGGGGCGCCTTTATGTCCGATAATTTAATGGTTCACAGCTTCACGCTCTGCCGCATGGTGGAGTCCCCCATCCGGGCCACCACGGCGGCGGCCTCGGCCCGGGTGATCTGGGAGGCGGGGTAGAACCAACCCCGGTCTCCCCCCGCCAGGATGCCCGCCTTGTACAGCTTGTACACCGCGGGGCCATAGCTGTCGGTGGTCTTCACGTCGGGGATGGCCCGGACGGTGTTGATGGCGATGAGCCCGTCGGCGGGAAGGGCCTTGGCGAAGATGGCCGCGAACTGGGCCCGGGTGGCCTCCCGGTTCACGTTGCTCTTGTACATGGTCTGGTCGATGATGCCGTTTTTCAGGGCGTAGTCCAGGTAGACCTGGTACCAGACCCCCGTGGGCTGAAAGCGCTCCGCCCCGGTGGTGTAGATGCTGTGGACCCGGGCCGCCATGGTGATGGCCTGGGCCAGGGTCACGTTGCCCGTGGGGGCGAACTCATTGCCGGAAACCCCCGTCATGAGGCCCAGTGCATAGGCGTCGGCCACCGAGGAGACGTACCAGGCGTTCTTGGCCACGTCCAGGAACTGGCCGGGGGTATAGGTCTCCGGTCGTGGGAAGGTCACCGAGGCGTCGCCGTACTTGGCAAAGACCCCCCGGGCCACGTCCACCCGCTTGGCGATCATGGCCTCGGTGCTGGAGGAGTTCTCATAGACCGTGTGGAAGAGCCGGGTGGCTTCCTCAATGTCCGTGGAATCACCATAGTTCGCCAGCTTCTTCATGGCCAGGGCGCTCTTGACCAGATAGTCAAGCTGCATATTCAGGTCCCCGATGCTCTTTCCCTGGGCCTTGGCGAAGTCGTAGAGCTCCGCCTTCAGGGAGAACCAGGTCCACTGGGCCAGGCCGTAGCCGTACATATAGTATTGGGTGCCGTAAAAGGTGGTGCTGTACAGGCCGAACTTTTGGGAGGAGATGAACTCATCCCGGGTGACGGTCCCGTCGTCCACCATGGCGGTGAACTCCGCGTCGGTGATGCCCAGCCGGTTGTTGGCCACGTTCTCCAGATTATTGGGCAGATAGCCCGACTCCGCCTGGAGGTTCCCCATGATCCCCGCCACGGCGGGCTGGGACAGGCCCTTGCCCCGGAGATAGACCCAGATCTGCTCCTCGTTGGAGACCGCCAGGGCGGGCAGGACCAGGAGCTGGAGAGTCAGGACAGCGGCCAGCAGGACAAACAGGACTTTTTTCCCTTTCATGGCCCACGCCCCCCTTTCATTTTTGTAACTATTTGTTACCATTATACGAAAGACGGGGTTTTCTGTCAAGAGACGAAAAAACCGGACGAATCCCCGCGACCGGGAAAGCGGATTCCCGATCTCCCCCGAAACACACAAAACCGGTCCCGCAGGGGAGCGGGACCGGCTTGGCCGTCAATAGAGAGTTTTGAGAGAGAGATTCGGGTCTGTTTGAAAAACGTCGAGCTCTCAGGCCTTGGCGTGTGCCTTGCGCGCCTGGCTGACCGCGGTGATCAGATTGGAACACCCCTGGGCAAAGAGGATGCACAGCACGGAGAGAATGACGATGAGAGAGAGATGGAAACCGCCGATCTGAGCCATCACGAAGGCGTAGCCCACCAGAAGGACCAGGCGGAAGAGAGTATCGAGAGCAAGAGAAGTGTAAGTTTTCATGGGAAATTCTCCTTTCAAGACAGACGGGGCGTCTGTATCCGATGTGGTGTTTGCGTTCGGGAAAGTGGATTTCCTGGCCAGGAATTCTCTTGCATTTCCTTTGTGGCTTCACTATACTATACCCAACATCATTTGTAAAACAGGGAAATCCACTGGATACCATCAGAATTTCTCATGGAACTTGTTCGCCGGAAGGGAGGCGTTTTCATGGACCAGACCAAGCGGGAGGCCCTGCTGGCCGCCGTGGACCTGGGGAACCTCACCCGGGCCGCCGAGAAGCTGGGCTACACCCAGTCGGGGCTCAGCTACACCATCAAGGCCCTGGAGGCTGAGCTGGGGTTCCCCCTGCTCATCCGCTCCCGCACCGGGGTGCGGCCCACCGCCGACTGCCTGCGGGTCCTCCCCCTCATCCGGGAGGTGGACAACCTCTGCCGCCGCATCGACCAGGAGACCGCCGACATCCGGGGCCTGGCCACAGGGGCGGTCCACCTGGCGGTCTTCCCCTGTATCTCCCGGTTCTGGCTGCCGGACATTCTCAAGGTCTTTCACCGGGACTACCCCGGCATCACCCTGAACATCCGGGAGGGAGGCCAAGAGGCCATCGACGCCGCCCTCCGGGAGGGGACCATCGACTTCGCCTTTTGCAGCCGCCAGCCCGGAGACCCCAACGACTGGGTCCAGTTCATGGAGGACGACCTCTGCGCCGTGGTGCCGGCGGACCACCCCCTGGCCGGCCGGGAGGACCTCCCCCTGGCCCTGCTGGAGTCCGAGCCCTTCTTCATGGAGGACAACACCTACGACCACGACATTCCCCGGGTGCTGAAGGAAGCAAACTTCCACCCCAACATCCGCTGGTCCTCCCAGGACGAGCTGGCTATCATCGCCATGGTCCGGGCGGGGCTTGGGGTAAGCGTACTGCCGGGGCTCTACCTCCGAGAGGATCACCCCGGCATCCGGGTCCTCCCCCTGGCCCCCCGGGCCCACCGGCAGTTGGGGGCCCTGGTGCCCCGGCTCAGCGACCTATCCCCGGCGGCCAAGCGCTTTCTCAGCAGCGCCAAGGTCACCATGGGGGTTCTATAAGCTACAAACTACGTTCCATCAAAAAAACCGCTTCGCCCCTCGGTGGGTCGAAGCGGTTTTCGGTTTGTTCAGGTCCTGTGCTCCCGGGCGGCGGGCTCCTCCTCCCGCTGGGGCTCCGCCGGGGCGAATTCGATGGGGGGCTCCCCGTCGGGAAGGACCTCCTGCTGGGGGATGACCTCGGCGTGCTCCTCGGGGTCCAGCCGGCGGGCCAGCCGGGCCGCCAGACGAGCCACCCGGCGACGAAGGGTGTCCACCCCCTCGCTGTCCACCAGCACATCCACCGGGGCCTGGAGAAGGGTGTCCGCCAGAACGATGCCAAAGAAACAAATCATGGCCACGCCTCCAAAGAGGAGGAGATAGCGCACGCTGTCGTAAAAGATCATCCCCGCCCTCAGAGCGTCGCTGGCCGCCTGGGCAGCCTGGCTCTGGATGCCGTTGTAGGCCGTGCCGGACCCGGTGGAAGACAGGTAGCCCGCCAGGGCCTTCCCGAAGGCGGCGGACCGGGCAATGGCGGCGATCCCGGCCAGGACGCCCGCGCCGGAGAGGATTCCCTTGGCCACCTGCATGGCAGTTTTCCAGTTCATATCGTGACCTCCTGTTCTATGTGGGGGTGGAGGGCTCGTATTGTTTTTATTGTATCACAAAAAACAGCCGCCGTCACCCCCTCACTGTACCAAAGAAAATTGATTTTCCTGTCATGTAATGATAGACAAACCCGATTTGTTAAGCTATAATGTAGGGTACTAAATTTGTCGAATCCCGTCACATCAGTCGTGCCGATATAGGACGCAGAGATGCGTCATACAGAGAGGGGAGGCTTCGCCCCATGCAGGAGACCATTTCCAACGGTTCCCCCAAAACCAAGAAACCCAATTCCGTTAAGTCCGCCAAGAAGAAACGCTCCAAGCTGCCCTGGCTGATCCCGCTGGTGGCGGTGGCCGGGGTCTATCTGGCCGGCACGGCCTTTTTCTCCCAGCATTTTCTGCCCAACACCGACATCAACGGGCAGAACGCCGGCGGGAAGAGCGTGAAGTCAGTGGCCGCCATCGCCACAGACCGCAGCGCCAATTCCACCCTGGACCTGACCACCCTGGAGGACGAGGTCCAGCAGATCAAGCTGTCCGACTTCTCCTACGACTGCTGGTTCGACTCCGACCTCAACGAGCTGCGGAAAACCCAGTCCCCCCTGAAGTGGCCCACGGCCTTCTTCAGCCAGGAATCCTGGGACGTGCCCCTGGCGGTCACCTTTGACGAGACCGCCCTGGCCGACCAGCTCCGGGCCCTTCCCTGCTTCTCCGACCCCTCCATCCAGGCCCCGGTGGACGCCCACATTGAGAAAACCGACAACGGCTTCACCGTCATCGAGGCGGTAGAGGGCAACACCCTGGACTACGACACCGTCTGGGCCACCGTCACCGACACCCTCAACGCCGGGGAGCTGGCCGTGGACCTGGACGAGAGCGGCTGCTACCAGAAGCCCGCAGTCCACGCCGACGACGCCGGCCTGAAGGAGCAGATGAGCAAGTGGAAGCAGTATGAGAAGCTCCGCATCACCATCGACCTCACCGACGCCAAGGAGGTCCTGGACGGCGACACGCTGAAGGACTGGCTCCAGACCGACGGCGCCACCATCTACGTCGACCCCGACGCCTTGGGCAACTACATCACCGGCCTGGCCAACAAGTACAACACCTTCGAGACCCGGCGGACCTTCAACGCCACCGGCGTGGGGGCGGTTACCGTGGGAGCCTCGGGGCTGGACACCTACGGCTTCCAGATGAATATCTCCAAGACCCAGGAGGCCGTCCAGACCGCTCTGGACAATCTGGACTCCGGCGCCGTGGACGCCGTATGGCGGATCCCCGGCAAGTGCCGGGACAGCGTCAACGGGGACATCGGCACCACCTACGTGGAAGCCGACCTGGCCCGGCAGCACCTGTGGTATTATAAAAACGGCGCCCTCCAGTATGAGACCGACTTCGTCTCGGGCATGAACAGCCAGCCCGGCCGGCGGACCCCCTGCGGCGTCTTCCGGGTCTGGGGCAAGCAACGAGACCGCACTCTCACCGGCGACGACTATGAGTCCTTCGTCTCCTACTGGATGCCCTTCACCTGGACGGGCTGCGGCCTCCACGACGCCCCCTGGCGGGGGGCCTTCGGCGGGAGCATCTACCTGAACAACGGCTCCCACGGCTGCATCAACCTGCCCACCTCCGCGGCGGCAGCCCTGTACGGCTCCGTGGACTATGACACCCCGGTCATTGTGTACCGGTCCTATTGACGGCTCCAGCGGGCTGTCCCCAAGGGACGAAAGATCATAAAAAGCGATGAGAGACACAATCTCTCATCGCTTTTTTGTTTTCTCTGGATCGATCCTTGCCGCAGCGGCAGAGATCGGAGGCAAATCCCGACAGGGAGATCAGCATGGCGGAGCGGTTGGTTCTCCCGTCTGCCTTGTGATCGCCGCGGGGATTCCGGAGACCCCTGGCGGGCAGAGGCCCAGAGCCCCCATACTGACTATGTATGGTTACCATATCACACTAGATCCGGTCGGGTGAGGGCGTTTCCTTCCCCCGCAGCAGCGCGAAGAGGAGGACCATCCCCCCGCCGGCGGTGACAGTGGCGAAGCACAGCAGGCCCCCCGCACCCGCATGGTCCAGAAGGACGCCGCCGATGGAGGTGCCCAGGAGGATGCCGATGGTGTTGGTCATGGCAAACCACGCCTGCCCTTTCACCCGGTCCCCGGCCTCCATGAGGTCATTGACAAAATAGACCACCGCCACAGTGTATAAGGCATAGCCCGTGGCCTCAAAGACCTGGGCGGCGTAGAGCACGGGGAAATTAGGGGCCAGCCACATCACCCCGGCGTGGAGGAAAAAGGACACCCCGGAGAGCATCACCCAGAACCGGGCGGAGGCCTTCCGCAGGAGGACGGAGAAGGTGAGCATGATGGGAAGCTCCACCAGGCTCACCACCATGAGCATGATCCCCATTTCCGGGCTGTCGCCCCCCAGCCGCCGGACGATCTGGTAGGGAAAGGCCATGAGGATGTTGTGGCTGATGAACAGCAGGACGATGCCCGCCAGAAGAGGCAGCAGGCGGAAATATTTCTTCAGGAAGGGCGCGCCGTCCCCGGCGGGGGCCTCTGTCTCCGGGGCGCTTTCCCCCTCGGACGCCTCGCTCCCCCGGAATCGAAAGGCGAGGCAGGTCGGGATCAGGGCCGCCGTCATCACCGCCACCGCCAGGGGCAGGGCTCCCGCCCCCCGGGACTTGGCCAGCATCCCGCAGAGACTGGAGGCCCCGGCGTAGGCGATGGACCCGGCGGACCGAGCCACGCCGTAATTCAGGGGGACGTTGCGGTTGACGCACTCCATGCCCAGAGAGTAGGTGAAGGGGGTCAAAATCTGGAGGACCACCAGCAGGAGCATATAGCAGGCCGCCTGGCCCCCCTTCCCCGGCAGGACCAGCAGGAGGACCGCCCCCGCCGCCATGACCAGGGCCAGCAGGGCGCTCCACTGGCGGAGGGCCAGCCGCCGGGACCGCTCCGCCACCGAGGCCGCCAGGGGCTGCATCAGGGCGGACAGGACGCTGGACACCCCCACCAGCACCCCGATCTGGGTGTTGGAAAAGCCCCGGTCCAGCAGGTAAACGCTGGAGAAGGACACCAGCACACAGTAGACTGCCCAGTACAGGCCCTGGAGGAGGGTATACAGAGGGGTGGCGTTTCGAATACGGGGGAAAGGTTTCATGGCGGGCCTCCTGGGAAAATTTCTGGTGGCATTGTAATCCCTCTTCTCCCGGTTCCGCAAGGTTTTGCAAGAAAGAAAAATGACAGGATGATATCGAAAAGATTATGACCTCTCCAGGGGCTGTTCCATGGAAAAACGAAAAAAGGCCTATGCAAACGGCGAAAAATGGAGTATGATATAGGTAATTATCTCTCAGTATGGCCGGGACGAGGACCGTCCGGGCCCCTCGATCGAGAAAGGAGCTCGTTGTTCATGAAACTGACCTTTTTCGGCGCAGCCAAGGCTGTCACCGGCAGCTGCCACTGCGTGGAAGTGTGCGGAAAGAAGATCCTCGTCGACTGCGGCCTCCAGCAGGGAAAGGACGAGCGGGACAATTCGGTTCTGGACTTCGCCCCCAACTACATCGACTATGTCATCGTCACCCATGCCCACATCGACCACTCCGGCCGGGTGCCCCTGCTCATCAAGCAGGGCTTCCAGGGGCAAATCTTTACCACCCGCCTCACCGGCGAGCTGCTGGACATCATGCTCCAGGACTCGGCCCATATCCAGGAGATGGAGGCCCAGTACAAGAACCAGAAGGGCATGCGTGCCGGCCGGGCCCCGGTGGAGCCTCTGTACACCGTGGAAGACGCCCTTCAGGTGGCCGACCACCTGGTCACCGCCGAATACGGCCAGACCATCGAGCTCTTCGAGGGCTGCAAGATCCGCTTCGTGGACGCCGGCCACCTGCTGGGCTCCGCCTGTGTGGAGATGTGGCTGAGCGAGGACGGGGTGGAGAAAAAGCTCCTCTTCTCCGGAGACCTGGGCAACGTCAACCAGCCCATCATCCGGGATCCCTCCTATGTGGACGGGGCCGACTATGTGATCATGGAGAGCACCTACGGCGACCGGAACCACGAGCCCGTGGACTCCTACACCGAGTCCCTGGCCCAGATCATCGACGACACCTTCTCCAGGGGCGGCAACGTCATCATCCCCTCCTTTGCCGTGGGCCGCACCCAGGAGCTGCTGTACTTCATGCGGGAAATGAAGCAGAAGGGACTGGTCAAGAGCAACCCCGACTTCACCGTGGTGGTGGACTCCCCCCTGGCCAACGAGGCCACCAAGATCTTCGCCGGTGACCTGCGGGGCTACCTGGACGAGGAGGCCATCGAGCTCATCCAGGGCGGCGAGGGTCTGTTCACCTTCCCCGGGCTGACCATGACCGAGAGCAGCGACGAGTCCAAGCTGCTGAACATGGACAAGACCTCCAAGGTCATCATCTCCGCCTCCGGCATGTGCGACGCCGGCCGGATCCGCCACCACCTCAAGCACAACCTGTGGCGGCCGGAGTGCTCCGTGGTCTTCGTGGGCTACCAGGGGGAAGGGACCCTGGGCCGCCATCTGCTGGAGGGGGCCAAGCAGGTCCGTCTCTTCGGCGAGGACATCGCCGTCAACGCTTCCATCCACAATTTCCGGGGCCTGTCCTCCCACGCCGACCGGGACCACCTGCTGGACTGGATCGACCATGTGACCTCCCCCGCCCCCGACCAGGTCTTCGTGGTCCACGGCGACGCCCCCGTCACCGAGATCTTCGCCAACACCCTCCGGGAGAAGGGCATGAACGCCCACGCCCCCCTCTATGAGGAGGTTTACGACCTGGCCGCCAACCGGATGCTGGCCGCCGGCGTGGAGCTGGAGCCCAAGAAGATCAGCTTCGAGTCCACCGGCCGGGTCTCCGGAGCCTACCAGGAGCTGGAGTCCGCCGCCATGGACCTGATGACCCTCATTCGGGCCAGCAAGGGCCTGACCAACAAAGACCTGAAGAAGATGGCCAGCCAGATCAAGGCCATGACCGAAAAATGGCAGGGCTGAGCCCCTGCGCCTGACCCTGCGCATGGAAAAGGGCATCCCCCGGGGTGTCCTTTTTCACCGCCCGGGAAACCATATCCAGATAATCGAGGAATACCGCTATGATCCATTGGAAAAAATGGGCGGCGGCCCTGCTGGCCTCCGCCTTCCTCCTGGCCCCCGCCGCCGAAGCGGCCCAGTTGGTCATCACCCCCGACCAGCTCAAGGACCTGCTGGAGGAATACTACATCAACGACGTGCCCCAGGCGGCCCTGGAGGCCGACACCGTGGAGGAGATCATCCAGGCCCTGGGGGACCCCTATACCGCCTACATGGACGCGGAGGAGTTCGCGGCCTATGAGGCCACCATGTCCGACGGGGCCCTGGTGGGCATCGGCATCTCCGCCCTGGTCACCGACGAGGGCCTGCTACTGGTGAGCATCTATGAAGACTCCCCCGCCGAGGCCCTGGGCCTGGTCCCCGGGGATCTGATCTACTACGTGGAGGGCGGCCCTGAGGAGCAGAGCCCCAACATCCTGACCTCCCTCCTCCAGGGAGAGGAGGGGACCGAGGTCACCATCCTTGTCCGCCATGAAAACGGCAAGGAGCAGCGCTACACCACCAAGCGGGCGGTCATCACCATCCCCGCCACCACCACCACCATCCTGGAGGACGGCACCACCGGCTATATCTCCAGCAAGAACTTCGGCCCGGCCACCCTGGAGCACTTCGTCAAGGGCACCCAGGACCAGAGCGAGATCGACAAATGGATCGTGGATATGCGGAACAACGGCGGCGGCGACGTGTACGCTGCCAGCCAGTCCGCCGGGGTCTTCCTGGGCACGGGCACCATGGCCTACCTCCGGGACGGGGCGGATCAGCTCTTCCGTTACGTCTCCCAGCAGGACCGCACCACCCTCCATCCCGCCATCGTCCTGGTGAGCCCCCTCACCGCCTCCTCGGCGGAGATCTACGCCCAGGCCATGAAGGACAAGACCTCGGGCATGCTCATCGGCTCCAACACCTACGGCAAGGGCGTGGCCCAGATCGTCCTCACCGAGGAACAGCGTCCTGAAATCCTCTCCGGCGGCGAGGCCGTGCGCATCACCGCCTTCCAGTCCTACGGCTCCGGCGGAAACACTCCCCAGCACATCGGCGTCATCCCCGACCTGCTGGTGGACCCCAACCACGCCGATGAGATCGCCCTCCTCTTCTCCTCCCGGGAGCCCGCCGGGGACCACACCGGCTGGGCCCGGCTCCACCTGGGCGGCTGGCGGTGGTACCTGGACCTGTCCCAGGCCAAGGACGAGGATGCCGCCCCCTACTTCGGGGAGCTCCTCTCCGCCGTCCCCCCCGGCTGCAATGTCTTCCTGGGCACCTCCTCCGGCTGGGACGCGACCACCGTGGACGCCATCGCCCAGGCCAGCGGCGCCGAGACCTACCAGCCCCGGCGGTTTACCGACCTGGAGGGCGCGGACTGCCAGTTTGCCGCCGACACCCTTTACACCTACGGCATCCTCACCGGCATGGGGGACGGCAGCTTCGCCCCCAACAGCGGCCTGACCCGGGCCCAACTCTGCGCCCTGCTGGTCAAGGCCCTGAACCTCCCTGCCGCTGACAGGATGAAGGACTTCAAGGACGTGCCCACCGACAGTTGGTTCTCCCCCTATGTGAAGGCCGCCCAGGCCGCGGGGTACGTCCAGGGCATGGGGAACGACGTCTTCGCCCCCAACGCCCCGGTGACCCATGAGCAGCTCTTCACCGTCCTGGGCCGGATGGCCGCCGACGTGAACCTGACCTTCCGGATGTCCTCCAAGACCCAGCCCGAGGACTACGGCGTGCCTGCCTCCTACAGCGACTGGGCCCAGCCCTGGACCTGGCTTTTGGCCAACAGCCAGCACAACATCCTGGGCCAGCCCCTGTCCATGCTCTATGACAAGCTGGAGAACATCGCCCCCAGAGGCCCTGCCACCCGGGGAGAGACCGCCCTGGTCCTCTACACCATTTTCAACGCCGTCGACCTGATCCCCTATTGATGGGGAGCCAGTTTCCCGGACCCGCCCGCTGCCCCGCGCCGCCGGCGGGTCCTTTTTCCGGCATAACGACAGAAAAGGAGACGCTCTATGAAACGCATCCTGATGATCGGCACCGGCGGCACCATCGCCTCCGGCGACACCGAGGCCGGTTTGGCCCCCGCCCTGGACTCCGCCGCCTTCCTCCGGTACGTCCCGGCAGTGGAGGCCCTCTGCCGGGTGGAGACCCGCCAGGTGTGCAACATCGACTCCACCAACATGACCCCCGCCCACTGGCTGGACATCGCCCGGGCCATCCGGGAGAGCTACGACGACTTCGACGGCTTCGTCATCAGCCACGGCACCGACACCATGGCCTACACTGCCGCCGCCCTGAGCTTTCTGATCCAGGGCAGCCCCAAGCCCATCGTCCTCACCGGCAGCCAGAAGCCCATCAGCATGGACGTCACCGACTCCAAAACCAACCTGCTGGACAGCTTCACCGTGGCCTGCGACGGGCGCATCCCCGGGGTCACCGTGGTTTTCGGCGGGGCGGTGATTTTGGGGACCCGGGCCAGAAAGACCTACTCCAAGAGCTTCGGGGCCTTCTCCTCCATCAACTACCCCGTGCTGGGGGTGGTCCGGGACGGCGTGCTGGTGCCCTATATCACGCCGGCGGCCCGGCCCGCTCCCCTGTTCTGCGACAGCCTGGACGCCCGCGTCTCCCTGGTGAAGCTCATCCCCGGGGTCTCCCCCGCCATGCTCTCCTTCGCCCTGGACCACAGCGACGGGGTCCTCATCGAGAGCTTCGGCGTGGGCGGGGTCCCCGCCGGGGACGGGGGGCAGTTCTACGACCTCATCCGGACCGCCGTGGCCCGGGGCAAGACCGTGGTGGTCACCACCCAGGTCCAGAACGAGGGCAGCGACCTGGCGGTGTACAACGTGGGCCACCGGCTGAAAAGCGACCTGGGGGTGCTGGAGTCCTACGACATGACCCTGGAGGCCGCCGTGGCCAAGCTCATGTGGGCCCTGGCCCAGAGCAAAGACCGGGACGCCGTCCGGGTCCTGTTCTATTCCCCCGTGGCCGGGGAGATCCTGGCCGCGCCGGAGGATGTGAAAAACAAAACTGATATAAAAATCATAAAAACATGATGTAATCCCCTTGACAAGGCCCGTTTGGTGTGTTAAACTGCGTCCAAACCGTTGAAGAAGAGTGAGTAGGTCCTATTCTCCCTCTCCCAGCGAGCCGCGGGTGGTGGAAGCGCGGCAGAGACCGTAGGACTGAATGGACTTCTGAGGGCGAGGGGAAAAAGGGCGTCTGCCCTTGAGTATACGAGCCGGAGATGGCCCTCCGTGAACAAAGGCCGGCGTATGTTGGTACGCGCAAAGTGGGCGGGCGCCGAGCGTCCGTCAAGCCGGGTGGCACCGCAGGAAAGTCTGATCTCTCCTGTCCCAGCAAGCAATTGTTGGGACAGGAGTTTTTTGTTTCCCGAAGCAGATTCCTTTCTTGTCCCAGCACCACACCTTCCAACAAACCCAGTGAATGAAAGGATGGTATCCCATGGAAAACAAGATCCCCTACAAAATCTATCTGGAAGAGAACGAAATGCCCCAGGCATGGTACAACCTCCGGGCGGACATGAAGAACAAGCCCGCCCCCTTGGTCAACCCCGGCACCGGCCAGCCCATGACCGCCGCCGACCTGGCCCCCGTCTTCTGCGACGAGCTCATCGCCCAGGAGCTGGACGAGACCACCCCCTACATCGAGATCCCCCAGGAGATCCGGGACTTCTACAAGATGTACCGCCCCTCTCCCCTGGTCCGGGCCTACTGCCTGGAGGAGAAGCTGGGCACCCCCGCCAAGATCTACTACAAGTTCGAGGGCAACAACACCTCCGGCTCTCACAAGCTCAACTCCGCCATCGCCCAGGCCTATTACGCCAAGAAGCAGGGCCTCAAGGGCGTGACCACCGAGACCGGCGCCGGCCAGTGGGGCACCGCTCTGTCCATGGCCTGCTCCTACTTCGACCTGGACTGCAAGGTCTACATGGTGAAGGTCAGCTATGAACAGAAGCCCTTCCGCCGGGAGGTCATGCGGACCTACGGCGCCTCCGTGACCCCCTCCCCCTCTATGGAAACCCAGGTAGGCCAGAAGATCCTGGCTGAGCACCCCGGCACCACCGGCTCCCTGGGCTGCGCCATCAGCGAGGCGGTAGAGGTGGCCACCACCAACGAGGGCTACCGCTATGTCCTCGGCTCCGTCCTGAACCAGGTGCTGCTGCACCAGTCGGTCATCGGCCTGGAGACCAAGGCGGCCCTGGACAAGTACGGCATCAAGCCCGACATGATCATCGGCTGCGCCGGCGGCGGCTCCAACCTGGGCGGCCTCATCGCCCCCTTCATGGGCGAAAAGCTCCGGGGGGAGGCTGACTATCAGATCATCGCCGTGGAGCCCGCCTCCTGCCCCAGCTTCACCCGGGGGGTCTTTGCCTATGACTTCTGCGACACCGGCATGATCTGCCCCCTGGCCAAGATGTACACCCTGGGCAGCGGCTTCATCCCCGCCCCCAACCACGCCGGGGGCCTGCGGTTCCACGGCATGAGCACCACCCTGTCCCAGCTCTATCACGACGGCTTCATGGAGGCCCGGGCGGTGCCCCAGACCGAGGTCTTCGCCGCCGCCGAGCAGTTTGCCCGGGTGGAGGGCATCCTCCCCGCCCCCGAGAGCTCCCACGCCATCAAGGTGGCCATCGACGAGGCCCTCAAGTGCAAGGAGACCGGCGAGGAGAAGACCATCGTCTTCGGCCTCACCGGCACGGGCTACTTCGACATGGTGGCCTATGAGAAGTACCACGACGGGAAGATGGACGACTACATCCCCACCGACGAGGAGCTCCAGGCCAGCTTCGCCAAGCTCCCTAAGGTTGAGTGATCCCTTCTGCCTGCATGACAAGACCCCGGAACGGACGCTATGTCCGCTCCGGGGTCCGTTTTCTTTACGAATTCTCCCGGCAGGCCCGCAGGAAGGATAAGGGCGGGGCGTAGCAGGGCAGCTTGATAGTAAACCTCATCTGAGGGTGCCGGGGCTCCCGCAGGGGGAAGCCCTCCATATCCTCCATCATGGGAGCGGAGAAGGACACCGGCCGCAGGTCGGGGCCCACCAGGTCGATCTCGTCCCCGGCGGCGAACTTGTTCCGCAGGGAAGCCGTAGCCAGCCCCTCGGGGGTGCAGGACTCCACCACCGCCACCACCTGCCAGTCCCGGATGTACCGGGCGTCCTCGGTGAACTGCCCCGGCTGGCCGTAGAAAAAGCCGGTGGAGTAGTGCCGGTGGCTGACCTTGTCCACCTCGTCCCGCCACACCGGGTCCAGGGGCCGGCCCGCCAGCACGTCGTCGATGCAGTGGCGGTAGGCCCCGGTGACGATGGCGGCGTAGTAGGCCGATTTCGCCCGGCCCTCGATCTTCAGGGAGTCCACCCCGGCGTCGATCAGATCGGGCAGGTGGTCGATCATGCACATATCCCGGGAGTTCATGATATAGGTGCCCTTCTCGTCCTCGTAGACGTCGAAATACTCCCCGGGCCGCTTCTCCTCCACCAGGGAATACTGGTACCGGCAGGGCTGGGCGCAGGCGCCCCGGTTGGAGTCCCGGCCGGTCATGTAGTTGGACAGCAGGCACCGGCCGGAGTAGGACACGCACATGGCCCCGTGGGCGAAGACCTCCAGCTCCAGGTCCCCGGGGGTTTTGGCCCGGATCTCCGCGATCTCCGGCAGGCTCAGCTCCCGGGCCAGGATGATCCGGTCCGCCCCCAGGTCGTGCCAGGCCCGGGCGGCCTGGTAGTTGACCACGCTGGCCTGGGTGCTGATGTGGACCTTCACTGAGGGGGCGTATCGCTTGGCCAGGGCCAGGACCCCCACATCCGCCAGGATCACCGCCGTGGCCCCCGCCTCCTCCAGGAGCTCCAGCCACTGAGGGAGCTTTGCCACCTCGTCGTTCCGGGGCATGGTGTTGCAGGTGACGTGGGCGTCCACGCCGTGGGCCTTGCAGTAGGCCACGGCCCGCTTGAGGTCCTCGCCCTCAAAATTCCCGGCGAAGGCCCGCATCCCGAAGGTGGTCCCCGCCAGGTACACCGCGTCGGCCCCGTAGGCCACGGCCATTTCCAGCCGCTCCCAGTCCCCGGCGGGGGCCAGGAGCTCCAGTTTTTTCTTCATAGGGAATCCCTCTCTCCGGTCACATACGCCCGTTACCGCGCTTGGCAGGTAACGGGCGTCGTGTTTTTTGGTCGATCCGTGCCGGCTCAGCCGTAGGTAAACCGCTGGAACTCGTTGTAGGTGCTGAAGAAGTGGTGGACGCCGTCGTCGCCCAGAGCGTAGTAGAAGTAGCTGGTCCGCTCGGGGTTGATGGCGGCCATGATGGACCCCAGGCCGGGGTTGGCGATGGGTCCGGGGGGCAGGCCCTTGTTCAGGTAGGTGTTGTAGGGGCTGTCCACGGTCTCATAGTCCGACCGGGTCACCGTCTGGCCTTCGGGCAGGACATACTGGATGGTGGCGTCCACCTGGAGGTAGCCCTGGGTGCCGCCCCGGGGGTTGTTCAGGCGGTTGTAGATGACCGAAGCCACGGTGCCGCGGTCGTCCAGGGTGGCCTCCTTCTCGATCATGGAGGCGATGGTCATCATCTGCCCGATGGAATAGCCCTTGTCCCAGATCTGCTGGCGCAGGTCGTCGGTGACCTTTGCGTCGAAGTTCACCAGCATCTTGTTGATGACCAGCTTGGGGTCGTCGCCGGTGTAGAACTCATAGGTATCGGGGAAGAGGTAGCCCTCCAGCCGGGTGGCGCTGCCCAGAGGCAGGTCCTGGAGGAAGGAGAAGTTGTAGTTGTGATTGGCCGCCATCTCCTCCAGCTCGGGCACGGTGGAGACCCCCTTCTCCTCCAGGAGCTGGAAGATCTGCCGCTCGGTCATGCCCTCGGTGATGGTCACCTCCACGGTGTTCCGGCTGGTAGACCGGGAGCCCAGGTTGTTGAGGATGGCCCGATAGTCCATGTCGCTGGTGAGGGTGTAGGTGCCCGGGCGGATCTTGTCCTCCCCGTGGGCCATGGCCGAGAAGAGGCGGAAGACCCCCTTGAACCGGATGACTCCCGTGTCCTTGAGCTGCTTGACCACGTTGTCGAAGTCCCGGTCGTTGTCCACGGTGATGGTGGCGCTGAGTTCGTCCTTGTTCAGGGCCAGCACATCCCCCATCACCGCCCAGCCCACCAGGGCCAGAAGGATGGACACCCCGCACACCGCCAGGATGTAGGTCATGGACTGGCTGAAGGCCGAGCGCCGCTTTTTCCGCATGGGGGTCCGGTGGCGGCGGGCGGGGGGCCGGCTGCTCCGGCTGCCGCTCCGCCGTTCGGTCCGCTCCGGGCGCTCGGCGCGGTCGGACCGGTCAAACTCCGGGTACTCGTCCCAGCCATATCGTCTGTTGTCCCGTTCCATAGTTGCTCCTCCTATCCGGGGTCAGGCCCCGGCCTTCTCTTTCGTCGCGTCCGGCCCCGGTCAGAGGTCCGGGTCCCGGTTGGGCCAGACCTGGCCCTCCTCGGTGAGCACATACCGCACCCAGGCGTCAAAGGGCTCCCGGGGCAGGTTGATCTGGAAAAAGTCCTCCCGGCACAGGCCGATGGTCAGGCCATCGTGGTCCTCCAGATAGCGGTCGTAGTAGCCGCCCCCCTGGCCCAGCCGGCTCCCCCGGCTGTCGAAGCACAGGCCGGGGACCAGGATCAGGTCCAGGTCCTCCCGGGCCACGGTCTCGCACCCCTCCTTGGGGGCAGGGATGCCGTAGGCGTCAGGCTCCAGGTCGCCAAAGGAGGTCACCACCCGGGCCTCCATCTGCCGGTCGGGGAGACACTTGGGCAGGCAGACCCGCCGGCCCTGGGCCCACAGGGTCTCGATAAGGCCCCTGGTGTCGATCTCGGTACCCACGCCGTAGTAGACCAGGATGGTCCGGGCCCCCTCCAGAGCGGGGTGCTCCAGGAACCGGGCAATAAGCTCCTTGTCGGACCAGGCCTTCTCCTGGTCGCTGAGCTCCGCCAGGGCTCCCCGGATCTGCTGGCGCAATATCTTTTTCACACTGGAAACGTCGCTTCCCATAGTCAGTTCTCCTTCTCCCGGTCCAGCAGGGGGCGCACCGCCTGCCAGATCTCCTGATGGATGTCCTCCACGGACCGCAGCTCCCCCGCCTGGTTCAGGCAGTTGATCCTGGTCCAGCCCCAGACCTCCGCCGCCTTTCGGGCGGCGGCCCGGCAGGCGGCCAGATAGGCGCTGTCGGTCTCATGGATATCTCCTTTGGTATTGGTGTCGGCCTCCCGCCGCCGCAAAAGGGCCTCGCTGCGGTCCGTAGGTACGTCCAGCAGGAGGACCAGGTCAGGCGCGGGCAGACCCAGCTTGTCGTATTCAAAATCCCGGAGCCAGTCCAGGAAGAGCCCCTGGTCGGCCTCCGCCAGCTTGCTGGTCTGGTGGACGGCGTTGGAGGTGGTGTACCGGTCGGCCAGCACCAGGCCCCCGGCCTGGTACCAGTCCTGCCACACCTTCTTCCAGGAGGCGTACCGGTCCACGGCGTAGAAGGCGGAGGCGGCGTAGGGGTTCACGTCCCCCGGCCGGCTGCCGAACTCCCCGGCCAGGTACATCCGGATGAGGGCGGAGGACTCCTCCTGGTACTGGGGAAAGACCAGCCGCCGGAAGGGATGGCCCTCTGCCTGGGCCCGCTGGCACAGCCGGTCGAACTGGGTGGACTTCCCCACCCCGTCGGTGCCCTCGATGACGATGAGCGTGCCCTTCTTCATGCTCTCCGCTCCTTCTTGCTCTGGCGCCTGGCGTCCACCAGGAAGAGGGGGAGCTTGGCCATGCGGCCGATGCGGCTGGGCTGGCGGATCAGACGGTAGGCCCACTCCATCCCCAGCTTCTGCCACAGGACCGGGGCCCGCTTCACGTTGCCGGCGTAGACGTCCAGGGCCCCGCCCAGGCCCGCCATCAGGTGGGCGCCGGTCTCCGGGCCGTATTGGGCCATCCACTTCTCCTGCTTGGGGGCCCCCAGGCAGACGAAAACCACGTCGGCCGCCGACTCTTTGATCTTCTCCACCACGGGGGCGGAGTCCTTGAAATATCCGTCGTTGACGCCGCAGATGACAAGTCCCGGATGGGCGGCCTTCAGCCGGGCCGCCGCCTGCTCCGCCACCCCGGGCTTGGCCCCCAGGAGGAAGAGCTTTCCGCCGTTCTTGGCCAGCCGGTCCAGCAGGCCCGTGGCAAAGTCGATCCCCGGCACCCGCCCCTTCAGGGGCCGGCCCAGGAGCTTGGCGGCGTAGACCACCCCGATGCCGTCGGGGAGAACCAGCCCCGCGCCGTTTAAGAGGTCCCGGTAGCCGGCGTCAGCCCGGGCCAGATCCACGATCTCCGGGTTGGGGGTGACCACATAGGAGAACCCCGGCCCCTGGGCCAGCTTCTCTCCGGCGGCCACCGCCTCCTCCAAGGTCAGGTCGTCGAAGCCGACCCCCATAATATCCGTGCGCACAGCGATCCCTCATCTCCGGCAGGGCATACAGACCCATTTTTCATAATTTGGTATTGTACCATGGTTTTTTCCGTTTGTCCACCGAAACCCGGGCGGATCAGCGTATTTTTACTCCGCCAATAAAAGATCGCCGGAACTGATGGGCCCTCTATAGGCAGAGTGATCACTGCCGCGCCCTGCGGGCGTCCTATCGGCTTCCAGCATGGCGGCCCCGGGACTGGGTTTCCATACTGGGAACGCCCCGGAGAAAGCCTGAAATATTGTTGACAGTTTCCTGCAAAATGGGTATAATGTGAGTGCGACGGATGGGGCTGTTTTTGAACCAACTCCCCCGCCCCAACTGCATATCGTTCGGATGACGAGACCGGGAGATGCCGCGCGATGACCTCGCACGCGCGGAGCCGAAGGGGAAGCAAGAACTCTCAGGCAAGGGGGATCGGCCTCTGACGAGACTCTGGAAAGCGAAGGGGGACCGCGCGGACGCGGCGGCAGAGCCGGTCCGGAGGGCCCCGCGCACCGAAGAGGCAATCCGCCCGGGCGGGCGGAGAATCTTTCAGGTCAAATCACAGAGGCATGGTTTATTTGGCATGGCTAAATAAGCAGTGCCTCTGTTTTTTATCCCAGGAAATCAAACGAATCCAAATAGATCGCAAAGGAGAGATGTTCCCATGGAAAAGAAAACACCTTTGTACGACGTCCATGTAGAAGAGGGCGGCAAGATCGTCCCCTTCGCCGGCTACCTCCTGCCGGTCCAGTACGGCACCGGCGTCATCAAGGAGCACATGGCCGTGCGCCAGCAGGCGGGCCTGTTCGACGTCTCCCACATGGGAGAGATCCTGTTCACCGGCCCCACCGCCCTGGCCACCCTGAACCACCTGCTCACCAACGACTACACCAATATGCCCCTGAACAAGGTCCGCTACGGCGTGATGTGCAACGAAAAGGGCGGCACCATCGACGACCTGGTGGTCTACAAGTTCGGGGAGGAGACCTATCTCGTGGTGGTCAACGCCGCCAACCGGGATAAGGACTACGCCCACATGGCCGCCAACGTTTTGGAGGGCACCAAGTGCGAGGACATCTCCGACACCGTGGCCCAGATCGCCCTTCAGGGCCCCAAGGCCCCGGCGATCCTGAAGAAGCTCCTGCCTGAGGAAGCCATTCCCAAGGGCTACTACACCGCCGTCCCCCTGGCGGAGATCGACGGCATGAAGTGCATGATCTCCCGGACGGGCTACACCGGCGAGCTGGGCTATGAGATCTACACCCACAACGAAAACGCCGCTAAGCTGTGGAAGCTCCTGCGGGAGGCCGGCGAAGAGTTCGGCTGCATCCCCGCCGGCCTGGGCGCCCGGGACACCCTCCGTCTGGAGGCCGCCATGCCCCTGTACGGCCACGAGATGGACGAGGAGATCACCCCCCTGGAGGCCGGTCTGGACTTCGGCGTGAAGCTGAACAAGGAAGAGTTCATCGGCCACGACGCTCTGGTGGCCGCCGGGGCGCCCAAGCGGGTGCGCATCGGCCTGGAGGTCACCGGCCGGGGCATCGTCCGGGAGCACCAGGACGTGTTCTCCAATGGGGCCTGCATCGGCCACACCACCTCCGGCACCCACTGTCCCTATCTGGGCAAGGCCATCGCCATGGCTCTGGTCACTGCCGGCTCCGTGAAGGAGGGCGACGAGGTCGAGGTGGACGTCCGGGGACGGAAGGTCGCCGCCAAGGTGGTCCCCCTTCCCTTCTATACCAGAGGCAAATAAGAAGCCAGGAAATCACCGCCCTCCCGCGACGCGCCTGCCTGAAAGCCTCCCCTTGGCAAGGGGAGGTGGCCGAGCGAAGCGAGGTCGGAAGGGTGGGGACGCCGCAAACAATCCTATCGTTGTACCATTGCGTTAAACTCCACTCATTGACCGGAAGTTCCTGTAAGCTTACAGGTTGCCACCCTTCCACCGCCTCCGGCGGTCCCCCTCCCCTTGGCAAGGGGAGGCAAGAGGCTCTGTCGCAGCCAAACAACAACAAACATTGATACTGAAAAAACAATTTTTAATGGAGGAATTTATCATGTCTGTCATCCCTGCTGAACTGAAGTACACCAAGTCCCACGAGTGGGTCAAGGAAGAGGACGGCGTGTTCGTCATCGGCCTGACCGATTACGCACAGAGCGCCCTGGGCGATCTGGTCTTCGTCAACCTGCCCGAGGAGGGCGACGCCGTCACCGCCGGCGAGGCCTTCTCCGACGTGGAGTCCGTCAAGGCGGTCTCCGACGTGTTCTCCCCCGTCACCGGCGAGGTCTGCGCCATCAACGAGGAGCTGCTGGACAACCCCGCTCTGATCAACGAGGCCCCCTATGACGCCTGGCTGGTGAAGGTCCAGAACGTCAGCGACACCGAGGAGCTCCTGGACGCCGCCGCCTATGAGGCTGTCGTGGCCGCTGAGGAGGCATAATATGGCAAGCTACATTCCCTATACCGGGGAAGAGCGGCAAGCCATGCTCAAGGCCGTAGGCCTGGATTCCATCGACCAGCTCTATGATGTGGTCCCCGAATCGGTCCGGGTGAAGGACCTGGACCTGCCCGAGGGCATGAGCGAGCTGGAGGTGGGCCGGGTCATGGCCGACATGGCCGAGAAGGACAAGATCTTCCGGAGCATCTTCCGGGGGGCCGGGGCCTACCGCCACTTCATCCCCGCCATCGTCAAGACCGTCACCTCCAAGGAGGAGTTCCTGACGGCCTACACGCCCTACCAGGCCGAGATCAGCCAGGGCGTGCTCCAGTCCATCTTTGAGTACCAGACCCAGATGTGTGAGCTCACCGGCATGGACGTGTCCAACGCCTCGGTGTACGACGGAGCCTCCGCCGCCGCCGAAGCCGTGTTCATGTGCCAGGAGCGCAAGAAGAGCGCCGTGGTCTTCTCCGGCGCCGTCAATCCCCAGGTCCTCCGGGTGGTGAAGACCTACTGCGAGAGCCGTCAGGTCCCCGTCACCGTCATTCCCCCCAAGGGCACCGCCACCGACCTGGAGGCCCTGAAGGCCGCCATCGCCGACGACACCGCCGCCGTCTACGTCCAGAGCCCCAACTACTACGGGGTCATCGAGGATATGGACGCCGTGGTGGAGGCCGCCCACGCCAAGAAGGCCAAGGTCATCATGGGCTGCAACCCCATTGCCCTGGGCCTGCTGAAGACCCCCGGTGAATACGGCGCGGACATCGCCGTGGGCGAGGGCCAGCCTCTGGGCATGCCCCTTGCCTTCGGCGGCCCCTACCTGGGCTTTATGACCTGCAAGCAGGCCATGATGCGCAAGCTCCCTGGCCGCATCGTGGGCGAGACCGCCGACCACGACGGCAACCGCGCCTACGTCCTGACCCTTCAGGCCAGAGAGCAGCACATCCGCCGGGAGAAGGCCTCCTCCAACATCTGCTCCAACCAGGCCCTGTGCGCCATGACCGCCTCGGTCTACCTGGCCGCCATGGGCCCCAAGGGTCTGCGTCAGGCCGCGGAGAGCTCCGCCGCCCACGCCCACTACCTGGCCGACCAGATCGCGCCTCTGGGCTTTGGGCGGAAGGACCCGGACCAGCCCTTCTTCCATGAATTTTTGACCGAGTGCCCCATGGACCCCGACGAGCTCTGCAAGAAACTGGAGCCCTACGGCATCCTGGGCGGCCTGCCGGTGGACGGCGGCATCCTGTGGTGCTGCACCGAGTGCAACGACAAGGCCGACATTGACCGGCTGGTGGCCGCTTTGAAGGAGGTGTGCGGAAAATGAAGCTGCTGTTTGAACGGAGCCGTCCCGGACGGGGCATGGACCTGCTGCCCCCCTGCGACGTGCCGGCGGTGAGCTTTGACGCCGCCCTCCTGCGGGATTCCGCCCCCCGTCTGCCTGAGATCGCCGAGGTGGACCTGGGCCGGCACTACACCGAGCTGGCCAAGCAGACCCACGGCGTCAACGACGGGTTCTACCCCCTGGGCTCCTGCACCATGAAGTACAACCCCCGGGTGGACGAGGAGACCGCGTCCCTCCCCGGCTTCACCCAGATCCATCCCCTCCAGCCTCTGGACACCGTGCAGGGCTGCCTGGAGGTGCTGTGGAAGAGCGAGCAGCTCCTCACCGAGATCACCGGCATGGACGCTGTGACCTATCAGCCCGCTGCCGGCGCCCACGGCGAGTACACCGGCCTGCTCCTCATCCGCTGCTATCACCAGTCCCGGGGGGATACCGCCCGGACCAAGATCATCGTCCCCGACTCCGCCCACGGCACCAACCCCGCCTCCGCCACCATGGCGGGCTTCAAGGTGGTCTCCGTGCCCTCCAATGAGATGGGCGGCGTGGACCTGGACGCCCTGCGGGCGGCGGTGGGTCCCGACACCGCGGGCCTGATGCTCACCAACCCCAACACCGTGGGTCTCTTCGACCCCAACATCCTGGAGATCACCCAGATCATCCACGACGCCGGCGGCCTGTGCTACTACGACGGCGCCAACCTCAACGCCATCATGGGCCACGTCCGGCCCGGCGACATGGGCTTCGACTGCGTCCATGTGAACCTCCACAAGACCTTCGCCACCCCCCATGGCGGCGGTGGGCCCGGCAGCGGCCCGGTGGGCTGCAAGGACTTCCTGGCCCCCTTCCTGCCCTCTCCCCGGGTGAAGAAGGCGGGGGACTCCTACGAGTTCTTTGACCCCGAGCAGTCCATGGGCAAGGTCCGGTCCTTCTACGGCAACTTCCTGGTGGTGGTCAAGGCCCTGACCTATATCCTGTCCCTGGGCAAGGAGGGCATCCCCGCGGCCTCCGCCGGGGCGGTGCTCAACGCCAACTACCTCATGAAGAAGCTGGCCGGGCACTACGATATGTCCTTCAATACCCTGTGCATGCACGAGTTCGTCATGACCCTGGAGAAGCTGGCCCACGACACCGGCGTCACCGCCATGGACGTGGCCAAGCGCCTGCTGGACTTCGGGATGCATCCACCAACGATGTACTTCCCCCTGATCGTCCACGAGGCCCTCATGGTGGAGCCCACCGAGACCGAGAGTCCCGAGACCCTGGACGAGGCCGCCGAGGTCTTCCTGAAGATCCTGGAGGAGGCCAAGTCCGATCCCGAGAGCCTCCACCACGCGCCTCACGACTGCGCCATCGGCCGGCCCGACGAGGTCACCGCCGCCCGGAACCCCATCCTGCGGTACGACTTCGGCGCGTAAGGCCATGGTTCGCGCTCTTTATTCCATCGAAACTGCAAACACCGACCCCCGGCACAACCTGGCACTGGAAGAGGTCCTTCTCCGGGCAGTTCAGCCTGGGCAATGCGTATTGTACCTCTGGCAGAACCAGCGCACGGTGGTCATCGGCCGGAACCAGCACGCGGAAAGCGAGTGCCGGATCCGGGCCCTGGAGAACGACGGCGGACATCTTGTCCGCCGTCTCTCCGGCGGCGGGGCGGTGTATCACGACCTGGGGAACCTGAACTTCACCTTCCTGGTGACCCACGGGGACTACGACGCGGCCAGACAGACCGACGTGATCCTCCGGGCGGTCCAGGCCCTGGGCATCCCGGCGGAGAAGAACGGCCGGAACGACCTGACCGTAGACGGCCAGAAGTTCTCCGGCCACGCCTACTATCGCACCGGGGACCAGTGCTACCACCACGGCACCCTCATGGTGGACGTAGACATGGCGCCCCTGGAACAGTACCTGGCCCCCTCCCCCCTGAAGCTGGCGGCGAAGGGGGTGGCTTCGGTGCGCTCCCGGGTGGTAAACCTCAAGGCCCTGCGGCCGGAGCTGACCATCGAAACCCTGAAGTCCGCCCTGACAGCGGCCTTTGGAGCGGTCTACGGCCTGCCCGTGACCCCTCTCACCGAGGCCGCCCTGGACCGGGCCGCCCTGGACGAGAGCATCGCCCGGTTTTCCGATCCCCGCTGGGTCTATGGAACTGTCAAGCCCCTCACCGAACAACGGGAGGGGCGTTTCGAGTGGGGGCTGGTCCGTCTGGACTTCACCCTGTCCCACGGGGTGATCCAGGACGCCGCCCTCTGGTCCGACGGCCTTTCGGCGGACTACCTCAGCCAGGTGCCCGAGCTGCTCCGGGGCTGTCCCCTGGAAGCGGGGCCCCTGCGCACGGCTCTCCTCTCCCCCCCGGACTGCGACCGGGAGGCGGCGGAGGGCATCCTCTCTTTATTGACGACTGACCAGAACGGAGGAAGCCTATGACCTACGACATTGCCATCATCGGCGGCGGACCCGGCGGGTACACCTGCGCGGACAAGGCCGCCAAGGCGGGACTGAAGACGGTCCTGTTTGAAAAAGCCTTCCTGGGGGGCACCTGCCTCAACCGGGGCTGTATGCCCACCAAATCCCTCCTCCACAGCGCCGAGACCTACACCGCCTTAAAGCACGCCGCCGACCTGGGCGTGAACGCCGGCGACGTGGGGTACGACTTCGGCGTGATGCACCGGAAGAAAAACGAGGTGGTGGAGAAGCTCCGCCAGGGCGTGGCTCAGCTCATGAAGGCGGGGAAGATCGACGTCATCGAGGGCCAGGCCCGGGTGGAAGGCCCGGGGAAGATCTCCTGCAATGGCGAGCTCTATGAGGCCGCCGATATCGTGGTGGCCACCGGCTCCAAGATCGCCTCTCCCCCCATCCCCGGCAAGGAGCTGCCCGGGGTGTACAGCAGCAACGACCTGCTCATCGGCGACGGGGTCCCCTTCGACTCCCTCATCATCATCGGCGGCGGCGTGGTGGGCACCGAGTGCGCCTCCATTTACCTGGCCCTGGGGGCCCAGGTCACCATCCTGGAGGCCGCCGACCACATCCTCCCCCTCATGGACAAGGAGATCGCTCAGCGGCTGGCCCTGATCCTGAAGAAGCAGGGGGGCAAGGTGGAGGCCAAGGCCTTCGTCTCCAAGATCGAGGGCGAGCCCGGCAATATGTCCGTCACCTGGACCGACAAGAAGGGCAACGAGCAGGTCTCCACCGCCCAGGGCGTCCTCCTGGCGGCGGGCCGCATCGCCAACACCGACGACCTCTTTGCCCCCGGCGCGGAGCCGGAGATGGAGAAGGGGGCCATTCTGGCGGACGAGCTGGGCCGGACCTCTGTGGAGCACCTCTACGTCATCGGTGACGCCAAGGCCCACAACATCCAGCTTGCCCACGTGGCCGAGGCCCAGGGCACCAATATGGCCGCCCTCCTGGCAGGCAAGGAGCCTCCCATGGATATGCGGGTGGTCCCCAACTGCGTCTACACCACCCCCGAGGTGGCCTCCGTGGGCCTCTCCGAGGAGCAGGCCAAGGCCGAGGGTATCCCCGTGAAGTGCGGCAAGTACCTCACCGGGGCCAACGGCAAGTGCCTCATCGAGAACACCGAGAGCGGCTATGTGAAGCTGGTGGCCCACAAGGACACCGGCGTCATCCTGGGCGCTCAGCTGGTCTGCCCCCGGGCCACCGACCTCATCGGCGAGCTGGCCGTGGCGGTCCAGCAGGCGCTCACCGCCAACGAGCTCTCCTCGGTCATCCACCCCCACCCCACCTTCATCGAGATGATCCACGGGGCGGCGGACCTGCTCCGCGTGGAGTGAGATGAACGTCCGGGAACCCGCCCCCGGCGTCCTCCACTTTGAGGAGGACTACCGGGTCTACTGCACCCTGGTCCGGGGGCAGGACGCCGCCATCCTCTGGGACACCGGCCAGGGAAGGCTGGACCTGAAGGACTGGATGGACGCCCGGGTGACCACCCCCTATCGGGTGATGAACAGCCACGGCCACGCCGACCACATCGGCGGCAACCGGCGGTTTGACCGGGTGTACGCCCCCCGGCCGGACTGGCCCCTGCTGGAAGCCTATTCCAACCTGACGGACCGGCGGCCCCCGGCATACGACATTCTCCCCCTGGAGGCCGGTCAGGTCTATGACCTGGGGGGCCTCACCGCCCGGGTGGTGGACCTGACGGGGCACACCGCGGGCTCCCTGGGCCTGCTGCTGGAGGAGCGCCGCCTTCTCCTGGCGGGGGACGGGCTCAACCCCACCCTCCTGCTGTTGGGCCAGGAGGCCGCCCCCCTGTCCTTCCTGCGGCGGACCCTGGAGGAAGTCCGGGCCCTCCCCTTTGACGAATACCTCTCCAGCCACAGCCCCCGGCCCATTCCCAAGGCCATGGTGGACGTCCACCTGGCCCACCTGGACTGTCTGCGGCTGGAGGCCCCCTCCCATCCCGGCCCCTACGGGCCCCGGGTGTGCCGGAGCCAGTATAAGGCGGCGGGGCTGCGGTCGGTGCTCTGGATCGACCGGCGGCTGGATGACCGGGAAAACGCTTTGTAGACTGAAAAAGGGAGCCCGCTTTGGGCTCCCTTTTAACTGCGAGGTATTCTGAAAAGGAGCCCTCTCCGTCACGGCTTCGCCGTGCCACCTCCCCCAAAGGGGGAGGCAAGACTCGTACTCCTCTTGCGGGGTTATACAAATCTTGGCTCTCCCTCCGGGAGAGCTGGCATTTGCGAAGCAAATGACTGAGAGGGCGCTCTTTTCGTTCTCTCGCGTATATCAAATCATTACAGCAAATGCGCCCGCAGGTCCTCTCCGGACTGCTCGCACAGCAGGGCGGGGGCGATATCAAAGACCGTCTTCCCGCCGTTGTCCCCCGCCTGGTTCAGCCGATAGGCCGCCCGGGCGTAGGCCACCAGGACGCTGGTGGTGAACTCAGGGTTGGAGTCCAGCTTCAGGCTGTACTCGATGACGTGGGAATTCGCGCCCCCCGCCGTGGTCCCGGACCGGAAGACGAAGCCGCCGTGGGCCATGCTCTTGTGGTTGGCGTCCAGCTCTGCCTGGGAGATGAAGTGCACCGTGGTGTCGTAGTCGGAGAAGTAGTTGGGCATCTCCTTGATCTCGCGCTCGATGCGGGCGGCGTCCGCCCCGTCCTCCAGGACCACGAAGCACTCCCGGGTGTGCATCTGCCGGGTGGTCAGCTCGGGCTGGGACCCGGACCGCACCGCCTCCAGGGAGGCCTCCACGGGAATGGTATACTGCCGGGCGTCCTTCACCCCGTCGATCCGCCGGAGGGCGTCGGAGTGGCCCTGGCTCAGGCCCTTGCCCCAGAAGGTGTAGTTCTTCCCCTGGGGGAGGACCGCCGTGGAATAGACCCGGGCCAGAGAGAACATCCCGGGGTCCCAGCCCACGGAGATGATCCCCACCTTGCCGCCGGCCTTGGCCGCTTCATCCACGTTGGCAAAGTGCTCAGGCACCCGGGCGTGGGTGTCGAAGGAGTCCACCACGTTGAAAAGCCGGGCGTACTTCGGGGTCTGCTCCGGCAGATCCGTGGCGCTGCCGCCGCAGAGGATCATCACGTCGATCTTGTCCTGCCAGGCCTCGGCCTCCGCTGCGGAGACCACCGGGACGTCGGGCGTCCGGATGGTCAGGGAGGCGGGGTCCCGCCGGGTGAAGACCGCGGCCAGCTCCATGTCGCCCGCCGCTGCCACGGCGTGCTCCACGCCCCGGCCCAGGTTGCCGTAGCCCATGATACCCACTCTGATCGTCATTGTGTACCACCGATCCTTTCTATGTCACGTGCCGCGGGGGAATGTCCCGCGGTCCAGTATCATCTAATATAAATGCAAGTATAACACAAATCCCCTGCATGGGGAAGGATTTTTTCCCGTCATCCGGAAGAAACGAAAAGAAAAAATGCCGAATCTGCCCTGTTTTTGGCGGCAAACCCGGCATTTTGAGTTTTCGCCCGGTCTATTACCGGCCCAGGGCCTCTTCCACCACGGCGACGGCGTTGCGCACGCAGTCCACGCAGGCGCACAGCTCCACGCCGGTCTCCACCCCCTTGATGTCCTTGCAGAGGATGGCGCCCGTCTTCTCCCGGAAGGCAAGCTGGGCCTCCTTTGCCGCCTTCATGGGCTTGACCGTGCCGTCATTGAGCAGGTCCAGTGCCATCACCGCGCCGTTGAGGGCGCCGCAGACCCCCTCCCGGGTCCCGCCGCCGCCGGCAAAGCCGGAGGCCAGCTTGGCCAGCAGCTCCTCCGGCAGGCCGATCTCGTCAGCATAGGTCAGCAGCACGGACTGGCAGCAGTTAAAGCCGTTCTGCTTTCTCTCCGCCGCCTGCTCCACTCGTTCTGTTCTCATAGCCGTTCCTTCTTTCTTTGTGTTCTCCGGTTTTTGCTTGCGTCCCGTCCCCCGGTAGGGTATGATGATATGGTACATTTTATTGTACCACAGGTTTGTCTGAAAGAAAACTGAAAGGAGGCCGCGCCATGGGAAAAAAAGCCGTTTCCGGAGAGAAGATCGCCGACCCCGCGGCTCATGCCGATCGCCTAGGGGGCGGCCCCTACGTTCTCTGGCGGGAGCGGGACCTCTGGGGGGACCTGGCTCCCCACTACACCACCCTCACCCGGTTCGGCCAGGCGGGCGGGGTGAGCTGGTACAACAACTGCGGCCCCACGGCAGTGACCAATCTGCTGGTGATGGTCCGGCGGCGGGCCGGCATATCCGGCACCCTCCGGGGCGACCAGGACCTCTACGCCAGGGTAGCTCGATACGGCGTCCGCCATCTCTTCTACATCAACGCCCGGCGGGGGCCCTTCCACGGCACCTCGGACCTCCGGGCGGGGACCTATCTCCGGCGGATGTTCCGGCGGCTGGCGGGGGTCTCTCCGGCTATCACCTGCCGCCGGGCCACCGAGGCCAACCTTCGCCGGTCCCTGGACCGGGGCGGCCTGCTTTACCTGGTCCTCCGCCATCACCCCGCCTACCGGGACCACCATCTGGTGGGCTACGGCTACACGGAGGTCCGCAGCCAGACCACCGGGGCGGTGAGGACCTATCTGAAGGTCAGCGACGGCCACGTCCCCGCCCCCCGGTACCTGGACCTGGCGGCCTGCCGGGGGACGTTGTGGTTCTACTATGAGGTCCTGCCCCCCAGGGGATGACCCAGATGCAAAAGGTCTGCCTCAAGACCCGCCGTTTTTCCGCGGCGTGTCTTGAGGCAGACCTTGTATTCTGTCTACATTTCGCTCAGGTCTTGGACAGGGAGATGGTGCCCGTCCGCTGGATGTCCAGGATGCCGTAGCTCTTGATGAGGTCGATGAAGTCCTCCACGCCCTCGGGCTCCGCGTGGTACTCCAGCAGCAGGAACTTGGGGGAGACCTTCATGATCTTGGCCCCGGTGATCTGGCACAGCTCGATGAGGGAGGAGCGGTTGGCGGGGGTGCAGGACACCTTCACCAGCATCATCTCCAGGGAGATGCTCTTGGCCTCGTCCAGGCGGCGGACCTTGATGACGTCCACCTTTTTGTTTAGCTGCTTTTCGATCTGGTCGATGGTCCGCTGGTCCCCTGTGGAGACGATGGTCATGCTGGAGACGGAGCGGTCGTCGGTCTCGCCCACGGCCAGGCTGTCGATGTTGTAGCCTCTCCGGGCGAAGAGGCCGGAGATCGCGGAGAGCACGCCTTCCTTGTTCTCCACCAGTACAGAAAAGATCCCTTTCATTGCGTCGCCCTCCTTTACTTCACCCGGTCCTCGCTGTCCACGTCGCACACCATCAGGCAGGCGTCGGGGCAGGCCAGGAATTCGTCCAGGGTCTTCTCCAGGTCCGCGTCGTGGGAGCAGGAGAAGAACGGCATCTCATAGGCCTCGGCGATCTTGTCATACCGGGGCCAGTCGTAGAGCCGGACCCCCGAATAGTGGGAGTCGTAGGTGTTGTACTGATACTCCCGGACCAGGCCCAGGAAGCGGTTCTTCATCACCAGCACCTTCACCGGGACCTGGTTGACCCGGATGGTGGCCAGCTCGTTCATGGACATCTGGAAGGAGCCGTCGCCGCAGACCGCCACGGCCTGGACGGAGGGATCGTACATCTTGGCCCCCATGGCGGCGGGGATGGAGTAGCCCATGGTGCCCATGCCGCCGGTGGTCATGAACCGGCCGTTCTTCATCACGTAGTTGTCCGCGCTCCAGAGCTGGTTCTGGCCCACGTCCGCCACGTAGACGGCGTTGTCGTCCATCTTCTCAGAGAGCATCTGGACCAGGAGGTTGGGGTTGACCAGCTTGTCGCTGAAGACTCTGGGGTCCACGGTGGAGTGCTTGACCTCCTCCAGCTCATCGATCCAGCTCTGGTCGGCCACGGGGATCTCCTGCTCCATGAGGGCCTCAAAGATATCCTTCACGTCGCCTACCAGGGGGATGGTGGGGCCCATATTCTTGCCGATCTCCGCCGTGTCGATGTCGATGTGGATGACGCCCACTCGGCGGACCAGGTTCTCCGGCTTGGGGATGGCCCGGTCAGCCAGACGGGCCCCCACGATGATCAGCAGGTCGGACCGGCCCACGGCCTTGTTGGCGTAGGGCTTGCCGTTGTTGCCCAGCATCCCGAAGTACAGAGGGTGCTTCTTGGGCATGACCCCGATGCCCATCATGGTGGACACCACGGGGATGTTGAACTTCTCGCAGAAGGCCCGGATATGCTCCTCTCCGTCGCCGAGGATCACGCCGCCGCCGGCGCAGATCAGGGGCTTCTTGGCCTTGTCCAGGGCCGCGACCACCTTTTTGATCTGCTGCAGATTGACCTTGACTTCCGGCTTGTAGCCCCGCATGTTCACCTCATCCGGGTATTTGAACTCCCGGCTGAGCTTTTTGTTCTGCACGTCGATGGGCACGTCGATGAGGACGGGGCCCTTCCGCCCGGTGGAGGCGATGTAGAAGGCCTCCTTGAAGATCCGGGGGAGGTCGTCGGGGTCCTTCACCAGGTAGCTGTGCTTGACGAAGGACCGGGTGGCCCCGGTCATGTCCGCTTCCTGGAACACGTCCCGCCCCAGCAGCTCGCTGGAGACCTGGCCGGAGATCGCAATGATCGGGATGCTGTCCGCGTAGCAGGTGGCCAGGGCGGTGATGAGGTTGGTGGCCCCCGGGCCGGAGGTCACGCAGCACACCGCCGGCTTCCGGGACAATCTCGCGTAGCCGCTGGCGGCGTGGCCGGCGTTCTGCTCCTGGCGGACCAGAACGTGCTCGATGGAGGAGTTATAAAGTCCCTCATAGAAGGGGGCGATGGCCACCCCCGGATAGCCGAAGACCCGGGTGATCCCCTCGGCTTCCAAACATTTCACCATTGCTTCTGCACCAGTCATGATTCATCTCCCATTTCTCAATGATATTTCATCGGCGCCGGCCAAATCCCGTTGACCGGGGCCTGGTATGATCCGATCCCCTGCGGTAAGGTTATTGGTTGGTTATCATGCTATCATGTTTTCTGCGGGAAGTCTATCCTTTTCGCGGGATTCTCCGTTTTGCTCAGTTTTCCCGGGGTTTCCCTACGGATTCCGGGGCATAATTCCGGTCCTCTGGGTGCGCGGCCGCCGCTTTACGGTAAAAAGCAGGGTGACCGCCGCATAAGACTGCGGCGATCATCCTGCTGCGGAATACGATTTTGTCTGAGCCCATGCCATGGCCTGTTGAAAAAACGTCAACAAGCCTGCCGGCATGGCGGGGAAGCGTCCTCTCTCGCCTCGCCGGTCTATTCTACAAAGCCGATCTCTGTGTAGAGCATCCCGTTCTTGCCCCGGTCCGAGCGCATCAGGGAGACCCGCGTGACTTCCATCCCCGCCCCGGAGATCGGAACCGACGGAAGTCCCCGCCGGGAAACGGCCTTGCGCAGGAGGGTAATGTGGGGCGAGAACCCTTTCCGGTCAAAGGGGATCCCATTGTCCCCCAGGGCCCGGCGCAGACGCCGGACATAGGCCGTCAGCTCCTCACAGGGCGCGGTCCCCGCCCAATACAGATTGCCGAACCGACCAAAGCCCTCCAGCTTCAAGGAGAAGGGGTGAAAGGGAACGGCTTCCACGACGTCCATCACCCCGTCCGGGTCGTTGTACTCCCCAATAAAGGCCAGGGTGAGATGGAGGTTTTCCCGTGTAGTCTCCTTCCCCCGCACACCCTGCCGGCGGAGGGCGGCCTGGGCCTCTGTCAGCGCGTCCTTCATGGGGTCGCTCAGGTTAATAGCCAGAAACAGCCGCATCATCATTGCCCCCTTGCGGTCAAGCTGCGATCTATTCTTCCGGGAGCGGAGCCTCTGTGTGTCCGCTTCCGTTCCCATTCTGCGCCGGATCGGGATATCTGTCAAGGAAAACCGAATAGCGTTTCACAGGGGCGCGGTTTGGGCGTATACCGGCTGCGAAGGCTGCAAATACTACCACCCGTACCATGAAATACGACCGCAGGAGGTTTTTTATATGAAAGCAACAGGTATTGTCCGCCGCATCGACGATCTGGGCCGGGTGGTCATTCCGAAGGAGATCCGGCGGACCCTCAGGATCAGAGAGGGCGACCCCTTAGAAATTTTTACCAACAGCGACGGCGGCGTGGTCTTTAAGAAATACTCCCTCATGGGCGGGCTGGGGGAGTTCTCCGGCCAGCTCTGCGACGCCCTCCACAAGACCACCGGGCGGATGGTCACCATCACCGACCGGGACGCCTGCATCGCCGTCGCCGGGCCCTGCCGGAAGGCGCTGACGGACAAGTCCCTCTCCCCCGCCCTGGCCCAGCGCATGGAGGACCGGCAGATCTACCAGTTCCAGCCCGGAGAGGAGCCGGTCCCCGTCAGCGACTACACCGACCAGTATATCGTCTCCACCGCCGCCCCCATCCTGGCCGAGGGGGACGTGCTGGGCGCCGTGGTCTTCCTCTGCGACCGGGACCGCCCCGAGGTGGCCGAGACCGAGTACAAGCTGGCCCAAACCATCGCCGGGTTCCTGGGCCGCCACATGGAGGGCTGAGAAAAACGCCGGGCGGACCGGGGGACGTCATTCCCGGTCCGTCCGGCATACTCCTTTGTGTCTCCGCATACATTGTCCCAAGAATCCAAGGCCGCCTTTCCGAGAGGCGGAGGGAGTGTGGACTGTGAGGACCGACATGGAAGCCCGCGCCTGCGATCTGGCGCTGTACATCATCGAGCATGAGGCCACGGTGCGGGCCGCGGCCAGGCGCTTCGGCGTCAGTAAATCCACAGTGCATAAGGACCTGTCTCAGCGGCTGCCCGCCTTCAACCGGCCTCTTTATCTCCAGGCCAAGGCCGTGCTGGACCGGAACAAGGCCGAGCGGCACATCCGGGGCGGGAACGCCACCCGGGAGAAGTATCGGGAGAAGCGGCGGCGGGTATGACCTGATTTCGGCTGTATGACCCCCCATTTTTTAGGGAAATGCCTCGAAAAGCGCCCTCCGGGACCGGCTTGTGCCGTCCCAGAGGGCGCTCTGCTGTCTGTGTTTTGTTTTCTTCCTTATTCCACCGAGATGAGGTAATGATAGACCGGCTGGTTCCCCTGAAGCATGGTGATCTCCGCCTCGGGGCAGGCCGCCTCAAACCGGGCCTTGGCGGCCTCGGCGTCGGCCTCGGCCACGCCCTCCCCGTAGAAGATGCTGATGAACTCCGCGTCCCGGGCGGCGCTCTCGGCGGCCAGCTTGTCCAGGACGGTGTTCAGGTCCTGCTCGGTGCCGAAGAGCTGGTTGTCCACCAGGGCCAGGTAGTCCCCGGCGCGGATGGATTGGCCGTCGAACTCGGAGTCCCGGGCGGCATAGGTGATCTCCATGGTGGTCACGTGCTCCATGGCCTCTTCCATGGCGGCGGTGTTGTCCGCCTCCTCCCCCTCGGGGTCTACGGCGATCATGGCGGAGATGCCCTGGGGGACGGTCTTGGCCTGGAGGACCACCACCTTCTTGTCCTCCACCAGGTCCACACACTGCTGGGCGGCCAGGATGATGTTCTTGTTGTTGGGCAGGACGTAGACGATCTCCGCCGGGGTCTTCTTGATCTGCTTGAGAATGTCCTCGGTGGAGGGGTTCATGGTCTGCCCTCCGCTGATGACCCCGTCCACGCCCAGGTCGTGGAAAACCTTGGCCAGCCCGTCGCCGGCGGCCACGGCCACGAAGCCGTACTTCTTCTCCGGCGGGCAGTCGGCGGGCTCACAGTCCTCCATGGCCTCCAGCTCGGCCTCCACGGCGTCCAGATCGTCGGTGGTCTGGGCGGTCTTGCCTGCGGCCAGCTCCTCGGCCTGGGTGCGCATATTCTCGATCTTGGCCAGCTCCAGGGTGCCGTACCGGGAAGCCTCGGTGAGGGCCTCCCCCGGGGTGTCGGTGTGGACGTGGACCTTAAAGACCTCGTCGTCCTCCCCGATGACCAGGCTGTCGCCGATGCTCTCCAGCCAGGCCCGGTAGGGCTCCAGATCCACGTCGGGGGAGCTCTTCCGGACGATGTACACGGTGTCGTAGGTGAAGGTGATCTCCTCGTCCCCTACGGTGGCGAAGTCGGCGGCCTCCTTGACCTCTGCGTGGTCGTGCCCGTCGGGCATGGGCACGCCCCGGAGCTCGTCCAGCATCCCCTGGAGGATGGTGACGAAGCCCATGCCGCCGGCGTCCACCACCCCGGCTTTTTTCAGCACGGGGTTCTGCTCCACCGTGTCCGCCAGGGCCTCCCGGGCCCGGTCGATGGCGGACTCCAGGACGTACTCGAAGCCGGTGTTCTCCTCGGCGGCCCGGCCGGCCCGGTCCCCCGCCAGGCGGGAGACGGTGAGGACGGTGCCCTCGGCGGGCTTCATCACCGCCCGGTAGGCGGCGATGACCCCGGCGTTGATGCCGTCGGCCAGGTCGATGCCGTCCATGGTCTCCTTGTCCTTCATGGCCTTGGAGAAGCCGCGGAAAATCAGGGAGAGGATGACCCCGGAGTTCCCCCGGGCCCCCCGGAGCATCGCCGAGGCGGTGAGGGCGGTGGCCTGACCGATGGTGGTGGGCTTCTTGGCCGCCAGTTCAGAGGCTGCGGTGCCGATGGTCAGGCTCATATTGGTGCCGGTGTCCCCGTCGGGCACCGGGAAGACGTTGAGCTCGTTGATCTTCTGTTTCTCCGCGTTCAGAGAGGCCGAGGCGTGGATGAGCATCCCCGCGAAGACGGCCCCGTCAATAGACTGTACCATTGCGCTACTTCCTCCTGGTTCACTCGTCGATCTGCATGGAGTCCACATAGACGTCCACCGCCCGGACCTGGGCGCCGGTGAGCTTGCTCACCTCATACCGGACCTCGTTCTGGATGGAGGTGGTGACCGCCGCCAGATTCACGCCGTTGTCCACGATGATGTGCAGCTCGATGGACACGGTGTCGTCCTCCTGGAAAATCACCCGGACGCCTTTGGCCATGGACTCGCTGCGGAGGAGGTGGACCAGACCGTCCTTCTTGGACCGGGCGGCCATGCCCTTCACTCCGAAGCAGCGGGTGGCCACCGCGCCGGTGATGGTGGTGAAGACCTCGCTGCTGATCTGGATCTCACCTTTATCGTTTTGCATACGCATAGAAAACTACCGTTCCTTTCCGCGGCGGACCGGCCGCCGCACCAGCAGGGATGGGGGAGCGCCCTGCGCCAGAGAGAAAAATTTCAAGTCCCCATTGTATTTTCTCCCGCTTTCATGTAGAATACTACCATACACAAGGGAGTCTGTGCAACTGTAATGGAGGTTTTTTTGTTATGAAGAATTACTCTTCCATCTTGAAGCTCATCGCCCTGGTCCTCTCCGCCGCCGCGGTCATCTGCCTGCTGGTGGCCAACCTGGAGGCCATTGCCGACGTTCTGGACGACCTGTGCGGCAAGGCCAAGGGAAAGCTCTGCGGCCGCGGCTGCGCCTGGAGCGACGACGAGTATGAGGATTGGGACGACGAATACGAGGACTGGGAGTAACTCCCCCGAAGGAATCACGGAGACTGCCGCTGGGTGACCGGCGGCAGTCTTTTTTATCCCTTGTTATCTCTTGGGCTCCCCGTCGCCGAAGGTCAGGCTGGGGTGCTTGGGCTCCACCACGATGGGGTCGATCTCCTTGACCACCGCAAAGGTGAACAGGGCGGTGGTCACCAACTGGTCGGCGTCGTTGCGCTGCTCCACGGAGACCACGCAGATCCGCCGCCCCACCTGGAGAGGGGTGGCCCGGCAGAAGAGGTAGGCTCCCGAGGCCGGGCGCAGGAAGTTCACCGTGCTGCCCTGGGTGACCACCATCTTGCCGTGGGGGGTGAGGCTGTGGCCGGCGATGGTATCGGCAAAGGCCACCAGCACCCCGCCGTGGACGGTGCCGTACTGCTGGGTGTTGGTGTTGTCGATCATCATGATCCCCTCCGCCGCGTCCAGTTGGCTGCGGATGAGGTGGATGCCGTTTTCCACCGCCCAGGGGTCCAGCCCCCGGATCTTCCCCAGATGGGGGTCCTCCCGGACGTAGAACTTGCCCTCCCGGGCCAGGGTCTTATCGGAGGAAGCCATGGAGGATCTCCTCTTCCGCTTCTTCTTCTGTGAGGCCCAGGGTCATGAGCTTGAGGATCTGATCCCCGGCGATGCGGCCGATGGCGGCCTCATGGATGAGCTGGGCGTCGGGGTGATTGGCGGTGATGGCGGGGATGGACTGGATCTTGGCCTGGCCCATGAGGATGGAGTCGCACTGAACGTGGCCGAAGCCCGCCGCGTCCCCGATCATCCGGGGGTAGAAGACCTGCTCCGAGGTGTCCTGGGCCACAGACCGGGAGATGACCCGACCCTTGGAGTCCGCCCCGGCCAGGATGATGTCCATCTCCGAGGTGGCGTGCTGCCTGTCGTGGGTCAGGAGCTTCTCGTTGATGACGGCCTCGCCGCCCTCCTTCACCACCACCTTGGTGTACCGCTTGGTGGAGTCCACCCCCCGGATCTGGGTGGTGTCCAGTTGAATGGAGGCTCCCTTTTCCAGGTAGACCACGGTCTGGGGGTTCATGATCCGCTCGCCGGTGCCCTCGCCCTCGCCGTAGTGCTTCTCCACGTACTGGACCTTGGAGTTCTCCCCCACGTAGAAGGTGTGGACGCCGTCGTGCTGGGACTTGTCCGACCCGTCGTTGTGGATGCCGCAGCCGGCCACGATGACCACGTCGCAGTCCTTGCCGATGAAGAAATCGTTGTACACCAGCTCGTCCAGGCCGGTCTCGGTGATGATGACGGGGATGTGCACCGACTGGCGGACGGTGCCGTCCTTGATGTGGATGTCGATGCCGGACTTGTCCTCCTTGCTGACGATCTCGATGTTGGCCGTGGAGGCCCGGCTGTCCAGCTTGCCGTTCTTCCGGATGTTGTAGGCTCCCTTGGGAGTGCCCTCCAGGTCCGCGATCTCCCGCAGGAGGTCGATGTCTACTTTACTCTTTGCCATGTCTCACGCCTCCTTCTCGTCCGCGCAGTTCTGGGGCTGCAAAAAGTCACAGGTCCCCCCGATGCCGCCGGTCTCCATGAGGATATGGGCCATGAGGGCCTCCTTGGGTCCGTGGCGGGTGACCTTGCCCTGGGCGATCATGACGATCTCGTCGGCCAGGTCAATGATCCGCTCCTGGTGGGAGATGATGAGGATGGTGACGTTCCCCCGGTCGTGGAGCAGGCGGAAGGTCTCCGTCAGCTTGGCGAAGGACCACAGGTCGATGCCCGCCTCGGGCTCGTCAAAGATCAGCAGGCCGCCCTCGGGCCGGGCCAGGATGGTGGCGATCTCGATGCGCTTGACCTCGCCGCCGGAGAGGGAGGCGTCCACGTCCCGGTCCACATAGTCCGCGGCGCACAGGCCCACCCGGTTGAGGTAGGAGCAGCACTCGTCCCGGGTCAGCTTCTTGTTCCCGGAGGCCAGCTCCAGCAGGTCCCGGACCCGCAGGCCCTTGAACCGGGGGGGCTGCTGGAAGCCGTAGCTGATGCCCCGCTTGGCCCGCTCGGTGATGGACAGGGAGGTGATGTCCTCCCCGTTCCAGAGGATCTGCCCGCCGGTGGGCTGGACCAGGCCCATGATGGCCTTGGCCAGGGTGGTCTTGCCGCCGCCGTTGGGTCCGGTGATGACCACCATCTTATTGTCTTCGATGGTCAGGTCGATGCTCTGGAGGATGTCCAGTTTGGAGCCGGTCTCCTCCACCTGATAGGATACGCCCTTCAGTTCCAACATATCGCAATGACTCCTTTTGATGGGTTCTCTTGGATTCTCTATTTTTGTACTATATAATGCCTACTGAACAAATGCCCATATTTTATACGTTGTCAACCAGGCGAATAAGCGCACGCAAATCTGGCAAAAGGCGCGCTGAACCTTGCGCA